>NZ_JUEE01000080.1:0-9249 GCF_000802135.1 Desulfosporosinus sp. BICA1-9 | reverse complement strand
AACGTCTCAACGGGATCGTTAATAATACGCGGTTTCTGATCTTGCCCTGGGTTCAAGTTAAGAACCTAGCCTCAAAAGTGTTAGCACTTTGTGTTAGACAATTACCCCAAGATTGGCAAACCATCTACTCATATAAGCCGGTTCTGATCGAAACGTTCGTTGAGAAGGATCGCTTTCATGGGACCTGTTACAAGGCGGCGAATTGGAGTTATATTGGCGATACCCAAGGCCGGGGAAAACGGGACCGAACTTACGAGTATGCAGTTCCTATTAAAGCTATCTATATTTATCCCCTCAACAAAAACTTTCGAGATATTTTAACCCGACCGGATTAATTCCGGTCTTCATTTATTAGGGTTTTAACTTGTTGATGGAGGGTTTACTGAACACTTACAAAGAATCAATACGATCAATTCGTCCTTTACTGGAATACATATAAATCATTGATCCCTGCGATTATTAACGATGTAACTTTAAATAATTTAAACGTCGTTAAAATGGAAATTAAATCTTCTAATCAAGTTTGGACCTCGGTGAATAATACCCTTGTTGAATTGATGAAAGTTAACCAAGAACAAGCTAATATAGCTGCTCAAGGAAGTATTGTTGCTGCAATGACGGCAAGGTATTCTACCATTGCTCTATCAGGTGTTTCTACATTAGATGGCCGAAGCGAGCAGAGGTGTTGTAACTTCAATGGAATTAGTAGCAGACATTAGCAGAGAAACAGCAATGCAATTTGGTCATAACGGGTATAATAGAGTTGATTTAACCAATACACTTGAAACTTGCGGTTTTTTTAATGTACACAGTAATATTTGTTATGAAAAGGTGAAGACAACAAAACAAGGGAAACGATCATTTCCGATATTTTTTATGATTGGCCAAAAAAGAAAATAGCCTAGTGGTTTCACGTCAACAGGTGAAACCACTAGGCTATTTTGGGGATTTGGTTGTATACGCAGGCTATCTAGAGTGAGCCTATCAACTCTTTGCCGATGCACAGGGTATGTGAGAATCGTCAAAGCGGTTCAGACTGCCAGTTGTATTTTAAGAGCAAGATTTCCTATGTAGTTAAGATAGACAAGAAGTATGATTATTAAAACTATTTTAAATATTTTTAAAAAGTATTGATTAATGGATAGGGTTCAATTCTCGGGCAATTAACCCTTCAATAATACCAGTCACAGATTTGTCTTATGGATTTAAAAACAGTAAAGGTGTATTCAGTAATTTCCTTAGGGATAAAATCCAATTTTGTGAGCAAGATTACTTATTGTACGAAAATTCAGTCTTGTTATAATTATAAATAAATTTAAGTTATACATTCCGTAGAAGAAGGAGGCATAAAATGGCTTATACAGACTTGCGTGAATGGTTGGAGCTGGTTGAAGAAAAAGGGGAGTTAAAAAAGATTGATGGTGCACATTGGGATTTAGAGATGGGTGCCATGACCGAAATTATTTATAAAGAAGGGACACAAGCCGTACCCCCAGCAGTGTTGTTTGACAACGTACCGGGTTATCCGGAGGGCTTCCAGACACTATTTGGTTTGACCACTTCTCCTAATAGGATGGCCCTAACCTTAGGGTTGCCTGCAGTCAAAAACGACCTTGATGTAGTCAGAACGTACAGGGACAAACTCAAGGATTTTATGCCTATTCCCCCGCGTGTGGTCAAACACGGACCCATCTTGGAAAACATTGATCGTGGTGACGATGTTAATCTGCTAAAGTTTCCGGTACCTATGATGCATGAACTTGATGGTGGTAGATATATAGGTACAGCTTCCTTGGTCACCACGAAGGATCCAGATGAAGGTTGGGTCAACTTTGGGGCTTATCGTGGAATGGTCCATGACGAAAAATCAATGTTCTTTTATGTCTCACCAGGAAAACATGGTAATCTGCACAGACAAAAGTACTTTGATCGAGGACAGCCTTGTCCAGTGGTTGTTGTAGTTGGTTCGGACCCGTTGTTATTTCTCGCTTCAGGTAACGAAATTTCCTATGGCTTGTCAGAATATGATTATGCAGGCGGCTTTAAAGGGGAACCAATAGATGTAGTTTTAGGAGAGTACACAGGCCTCCCGATTCCGGCTAATGCCGAAATCGCAATCGAAGGGGAAGTCATCTTCGGGGATGTCGCGGAGGAAGGACCCTTTGGCGAATGGACAGGGTATTATGCCAGTGCAGGCCGTCCAGAACATTTAATCAGGGTGAAGAACGTCTACTACAGAAACAATCCTATTTTATGTTGTGCTCGCCCGGGTAGGCCGCCTTCGGACTACTCATACAGTAAGTGTGTAGTCAAGTCCGCCTTGATCTGGGATGAATTAGAAAAAATTGGTGTCCCAAATGTGCATGGAGTCTGGTGTCATGAAGCGGGCGGGGGCCGGATGTTTAATATTGTATCGATAAAACAGGCTTACCCTGGCCATTCCCGACAGGCTGGTCTGGTAGCAGCGGGAAGTCACGCAGGAAACTACCTGGGAAGGTATGTAGTGGTTGTAGACGAAGATATAGATCCTTCTAATACTTTCGATGTCTTATGGGCTATTGCCTCAAGATCCGAACCCACTGAATCAATCGAAATCATCCGTAAATGCTGGAGTGGTCCGTTGGATCCCCGCATGCCGATAGGACAAAAAGGCTTTAACTCAAGGGCCATTATTGATGCTTGCCGTCCCTACGACTGGAAAGATCAATTTCCACCTGTTGTGGAGTCTAGCCCGGAACTTAGGGAAAAGACGCTAGCTAAGTGGGGAGATTTCCTACTAAAGTAGAGACTGGGGAAATCCTAAGTCTGGTTTTGCTGGGCTTCTAGAATATTAGTTTCAGTGTTATAACATTATGGGAAAAGAGAGTGAAAGTAAGTTTGAATAGAGCTTGAAAGGGTACTCAAAGCTAAAGCTTATTTTAGAAATATTAAGAAAGGCGGACAGAAAGAAGATGCGTAAATACCGTAACTTATCAGAACATCTCCTTCATTTGGAGGAAAAAGGGCTATTGATCCGTGTCAAAAAGGAGATAGTCAAAGAAACCGAGTTGCATCCATTAGTGCGGTGGCAATACCGCGGTGGAATTCCTGAGAAAGAGAGGAAAGCGTTTCTTTTCGAGAATGTAATTGACGTAAAAGGTAAAAAGTACACAATTCCAGTAGCGGTAGCCGCCTTAGCTGGGAATAGAGAAATTTACACTAGTGGCTTAGGTTGTAATAGTTCAGAAGAAATTGGAGAAGCATGGAAGAAAGCTATGACTTCACCAATACCTCCAGTCAAAGTAGAGCAAGGTGCCATTCAGGAAGTCGTCTATATGGGTGATGACCTCACTAAAGAGGGCGGCGGGTTTGATATGTTTCCTGTGCCGATTTCTACGCCAGGTTTTGATAATGCCCCTTACACTACCTGTACTCATTGGGTAACCAAAGATCCTGATACGGGCATTCATAACCTGGGTAACTATCGTGGACATATCAAAGGGCGCAATAAAATTGGCGTGTTCCCGTGTGGTTTAGGTCAAGATATCTTTGTACACTGGGAGAAATGTAAAGAAAAGGGAATTCCGTTACAAGCAGCCTTAATCGTAGGAGCACCACCTGTAATTTCCTATGCAGCAGTACAAAAGATTCCTTACGGAATGGAAGAAGTAGCAGTAGCAGGAGGATTAGCCGGAGAAGCGATTGAGATTGTCAAATGCAAAACAGTGGACCTCTACGTTCCAGCTGAAGCAGAGATTGTTTTCGAAGGGATCATCAGGACGGATGTGATGGAGCCAGAAGGTCCCTTTGGGGAATCGCACGGTTATATGCACCCCCGCCAGTTAAATCCTTTTATGGAGATCACGTGCATCACTCATCGGAAGAATCCTACGTGGGTATCGTTTATCAGTCAAGTTACACCGAGTGAGAGCAGTATGATTAAAAAGGTCGGATATGAGCCCCTGTTCTTAGATTACCTAAGAAATACGCTTAGTATTAAGAGTGTGGTACGCGTATCAATGCATGAACCGTTAACCAACTTACGTAAAGTTATCATAATACAAATGAAGAAACCCAAAGAAGTGGATGTCTGGCGGGCTTTGCATGCCTCGGCAGTATTCAATCAGGGTGTAGGAAAGATTTGTATAGCGGTAGATGAGGATATTGATCCGGAAAATATGGATTCCGTGATGTGGGCGATGAGTTACCGGATGAAGCCTCATGAGGATATCGATATCATCAAAGGTATGGTCAAAGGACATGCGCCGCCGTTCAGTGGAGCGAGTGACAGTAAAGACGTAGCACTTCATGCAGATCCTGCCAACGAGTCTGCCTTGTTAATTAATGCTATCTTAAAAGAACCCTTCCCACCGGTATCACTACCGAAGAGGGAATATATGGAACGTGCTAAAGAAATCTGGGAGGAACTAGGACTTCCTACAATAAAGCCAGAAGCACCGTGGTTTGGCTATTCCTTAGGACAATGGGACGATGAACTGGAAGAAGAAGCGGATTTGGCCGTCCAAGGAAACCACTACAAAACTGGGGACAAACTGGTTGGACTTCAGGTTAAGGTTTGATTTAAGTTTGAAAATATGAACACAAGTCTAAATAAAGTTTAAATCATCACGAAACTCGGCATCGGATAATTTCGATGCCGGGGCTTGATGGGTTAACGTAGTTCTTTGAACGACTGGTTTAAAGATTTTATTATTAATTTTTATGTTGAAGGACTACGAAAAATTTTTAAAATTAGACCAAAGCGCTGCGGCTACTGGGGAATCTAAAAATAAAGTAAAGGTTAGGAAGGAAATTATTGCTTTTTCCTGGCTGGTAGTCTTTTTCTCTTGATCTACGTTGTCGGCTTTATAATAGCTATCCCTATCTATTTGTTTCTATATTTAAAAGTAAAATCGCACGAAAAGTTAGTTTTTTCAAGTCTTTTTTCTTTAATTTCTTGGGGAGCTTTATATGGGTTTTTTGGTCTAATCTTGCATATCCCACTCTACCCAGGGATCATCGTAGATAAGTTTTTTTAACACACTAATGTTGATGATAATGGAAAAAGTTTATTTTTCTCCTACCTGCTCAAATATAAATTTTGATCAGTATTTAAAACCGATCTAGTACTGGCACTTCCAATGCCAGTACTAGATCGGTTAAACTACTTAATTCAAGACATTATATTAATTTCTGAAAATTTCGAAGCAGGTCTTTCTCATGATCTACGTTATAGGCGTTATGGTACTATTCCAGTTGATTTGTTTTTCTACTTAAAAGTTATTCAAGTGAAAAGATAGTTTTGGTAAGAATGCAAGACCGGTTGTGAGGAAAGGAGTTTATCTTAAGTTTTCAAAATTGTGTCTTGAAATGGGCATATATCCATAATATTATGGGTAGGTGATTAAGTTGGACACAAATTCTATTGGCTTGTCCGTATCACGCGAAGAGGCTTGGGGTAAGGTAACAGGGGGAGCAGTGTATACCAGTGACTTGAAACTACCCGGTTGTTTGGAAGCAAAGATCTTACGCAGCCCCTATCCCTATGCTCGTATTGTGAAGATAGACACGAGACGTGCTAAGGAACTCCCCGGTGTCAAGGCAGTTATAACTGCGCAGGATTTGCCCAATCAACGATATGGTAACGGCTTACAGGATCAGCCAGTTTTGGCTAGGGAACTTGTACGTTTCGTGGGTGAACGGGTGGCTGCCGTTGCTGCAGATGATGTTGACACGGCTTTGGAAGCTCTCGGACTAATTCAAGTTGACTATGAAGAACTGTCAGGTTCTACCGATCCATTGGAGGCAATGAAACAGGGAGCAACAATTTTACATCCTGAACTTAATACTTATCGTAAGGATGATAGAGTTATGTTCATTCCCAATGTTGTTGATTATGTTACTTTTGGTATCGGTGATTTAGAGGCTGGTTTTGCCCAAGCGGAATTAATCTATGAACATACCTTCCGTACACAAGTTGTACACTCAGGCTATCTAGAACCTCATGTTTGCATGGTAGAAGTTGGTAGTGATAAAGAAGTTAAGGTTTGGAGTAATAATAAAGCTCCCTTTGAATTAAGAGGTAAGCTGGCAAAACTCTTTTCTTTACCCGTTTTTAAGATTGAGGTTATTTACGGGAATATTGGGGGAGATTTTGGTGGAAAAGGGACCATCATGGATGAACCCATCTGCTACTATCTTGCCATAGCCACTCGGAAACCGGTACGTCTGACCATGACAATGGAGGAAGAGCTGTTTGCAGCCAACCCAAGACATGCCACTATGATAACAGTGAAGAGCGGGATGTTAAAGGACGGGACTATAGTAGCGCGTCATGCTAAAGTAATTTTTGACGCGGGGGCCTATGCCGGAGCCAATAGTCACCCTATTGTCGGCGGTATACGCCGAGCATTAGGAGCGTACCGAATTCCTCATACCAGGATTGATGGTTATGCCGTCTATACAAATACTGTACCAGCAGGGCATTGCAGGGCACCAGGGGATCCACAAGTTTATTTCGCGGTCGAATCCCATACTGATATGCTTGCCCATGCTTTCGGCTTGGATCCTGTAGAGTTTCGCAGACGAAATGTTCTTCATCCGGGAGATATCTCTCCCAGTGACCTTAAATGGGAGGGAATCAATGCTTTGCAGGTCTTAGAACTGGCTGTGAAAAAAGCAAACTGGGACAACCGTCAGAAAACAGCCAATGTAGGTTACGGAATTGCTCTTACGGAACGCTCTTCAGGGTTAGGAGGGTCTGCTGCAACCGTAATGTTACATGCGGATGGTAGTGCCACAGTAGTAAGTGGTTTTACCGACCCAGGTACTGGAAGTTCAACAGTTTTGAGACAAATTGTGGCTTGTGAACTAGAAATTCCACTAGCCAAAGTTGGCATTGCCGGGGGAAGTACCGCCTTGGTCCCTTATGACAACGGTAGCGGTTCCAGCAGGGTAACCCATGTCACAGGTCATGCGGTGCGTCAGGCGACTCAAGATGCTCTTAGCCAAGCCAAGCAGTTGGCAGCAGCTTAGTTAGAGTCTGCGGTAGATAAGATAGTTTACAGGGATGGTTTGTTCATTGCGCCTGGCAAAGAGGGATTATCCCTCCAAGAAGTCCTGGACAAAGCAGGAAGAGCCAAAAATGTTATCGTTGGTCAGGGAAGTTTTGTAGCTGAAAAAAGTATGGATACCTGTTTCTCGGCCCAAGTTGCAAAAGTGGAGGTTGACATGGAAACGGGCACAATAGAAGGTTTGATTAGCCCTGCTTTAATTTTAACTAACAGGTCTGTTCCCCCTGCCATAATTGCCACATTCTCTTGCTCCATAAGAATTTCTCTGGCCTCAGTCAAACAGATTGGTTCCAATAACTTAAACCTCATGCCGATCACCTTCTGCTCTCTTGACAGCTAAGGCTTGGAGAATTTTTTCCGGAGTAATAGGTAGATCAAGTATTCGAACCCCAATTGCATCATAAATAGCATTGGCAATTGCCGGAGCTGTGGACGCTATACCTTGTTCCCCTATTGATTTGGCACCATAAGGCCCTGGTCCTAATTCCTCCTCCAATAAATAACTTTCTACTGGAGGTGCATCTAGGCTAATGCGTCTCCGGCAGCGGATACAGCTTCAGCTCTTTTAGCTTTGCGATCAGAGGTAATATTGTTCGGACCTAACGGAAGGCGCAGCATAGGATTGAATAGCTTTTTCAAGGGACCTGGGCTAACGGTTCTGGAACGTGGAGAGGTGATTGAGGAACTGATCGTTCCAGAACAAGAAGAAGGAACACTAAGCACGTATTGTAAAATTGGACGGCGCAAGGCACTGGAAATTGCCATATGCGGAGTGTCTTTGGTAGCAACACCGCAGGGGGGTTACTGGCGGGATGTTGCTCTGGGTCTGGGGGCTGTGGGACCAACCCCAATCTTAGAAATTCAAGCAAGTGCCCTTTTGGAGGGTCAGCCTTGGACAGAGTCCTTGATCAATGAGAGTGCAAGAATTGCAGCATCCCAATGTTTCCCAATAGACGATCTGCGAGCCACAGCCGATTATCGTCGAGCTATGGTAAAAGTTCTCGTGCAGCGGAATATTCGGGAGCTAATCTTAAGAGGGGAGAAGGGAGTCAATGCTTAGACAAATAACGCTTACTGTAAATGGGCATCAACATCAAATCTTCACCGATGACTGCCGGACTCTATTGGATGTTCTAAGGGAGGATTTGAATTTAACGGGTACAAAAAAGGGATGTGATGAGGGGGATTGTGGGGTTTGCACTGTCCTAGTCGATGGTCAGCCCATCAACTCTTGCTTATTCTTGGCAGTCAAGGCAGAGGGGCATGAAGTAACAACCATAGAGGGTTTGGAACAAGACGGTGTGCTCCACCCCATCCAAAAGGCTTTTGTCGAAGAAGGGGCAATCCAATGCGGTTTTTGTACCCCGGGTATGGTGATGTCTACTAAAGCCTTATTAGATGTTAACTCAAAACCATAGCCTCTCGGAATTCAGGGGGTGGGAACGGCGGATATATGGATAGACATTATTAAATGAGCTGGAAATTCGCGATTAACGAGGGTAATTCTTAAGACGGAAATGGATTCTTAATAATGAGCATAGCAAACAAACGTCACAGTCGCCCTTTTTAAAAACTAAAAAACGTTAAGCAGTCTGGGGAAAAATCAATGTTTTAAGATCCTTAAAGCTTTCCTTCTGATGAGAAAACCAAGCATCCATGTGCTGACAGATCATAATGGCATAAACGCGAACGTACCACATTTTCGTGGAGCGATGTCGTCCGGATTCCAGCTTGTAGTCGATCTTCTCTCGTTTATTGGAGCGTTCTATAGATGTTCGGCGTTTATAAATGACCTTCCACTTTTCCGAGTCGCGAGGAGTCTTGGTAAACAGTCGTAAGTTATCCTTAGAGTGGGTGTGGTAGGTACGACCATACTTTGCTTTAGAACATCAATATACGGCTCAACGTTCTGGTGCTCCATCAGGTGATAAATAGCCTCGGCATCATGAGCGGAATCCAACAGCATTTTTTCCACCGTGCCCAAGGTAAAACGTTGCTTAAATTCAACCGCACTGACGATCAGACTGACAGAGTCGTGTCTGGAAGCAGGCTGCAGTCTTGGATACAATGGCAAATCATTGTGAGAGTCTGAAGCAGAAATCATGTAGAGATGATAACCGTTGAAAAACTTCTCACGGGAGCTATCCCATCCCGAGTTGCAGTCGGGTTGAGAGTAGATACGGGGATGGTTGCATTT
>NZ_JUEE01000079.1:0-6183 GCF_000802135.1 Desulfosporosinus sp. BICA1-9 | reverse complement strand
CAAGTGGCGATGATTACCGGGGACAACCAGCGGACGGCTGAAGCCATAGCCCGGCAAGTGGGGATCAAGACAGTGTTGGCAGAAGTGCTGCCCCAAGATAAGGCCGCCGAAGTGATCAAGCTGCAGGAGAAGGGTCTGAAGGTTGCCATGGTCGGGGATGGGATCAACGATGCCCCAGCCTTAGCTCAGGCCAACGTGGGAATTGCCATAGGTTCAGGTACAGACGTTGCCAAAGAAACAGGTGACATTATCCTGATCAAGGACGATATCCGCGATGTGGTAGGAGCTATTGAAATCGGGCGGGCTACCATGCGCAAGATCAAACAGAACTTGGTATGGGCATTCGTTTACAATATCACAGGGATTCCCTTGGCGGCTGGTATTCTGTATCCTTTCACAGGACTTCTGGTTAGCCCGGAACTAGCTTCCTTCTTTATGGCCATGAGTTCTGTTTCTGTAACGATGAACACGCTGCTCTTAAAACGCTACCAACCATCGTTTCGGAGGGAACAGGTGAAATCCAGTAGGCACCCGGTACCTCAACCACAAACAGCACGTTAAGGAGGAGGTCTTACTATGAACGATTTAGAAGCAAAAGCCGCCAGGCAGGCTTCAGTGGTTTATACTGCACTCTCGCTGGCGATAACTCTTATTTTTCTGATCATAACTTGGGTGGACGGTAATACCTATACTGCTGTGGCTCGGATCGGTGGCATGGTTTGGGTTTTCATCCTGAGTATGATTGTCTTTATGCCGATCGTTATTCCGGCAGTGAAGAAAAAGATTATGGGATAAGTTCAGTTTCTCCCCGGATAAAAGGCTAACTTCTCCGGGGAGAAAAATAAATTCAAGTGGAACACTCATAAAATATTCACATAATTATTTCATTAAAAAAATCTAATCAATAATAGTAAGATTTAAGTATAATTTGAAAGTTGGATATTATTCTCTGAGGGGGAACGAAATTTTGTCACAAATTTTATTTAGTATCGGGGAATTTTCACTAAGATCTTATGGTGTACTGGTTGCCCTATCGATATTAATTGGTTTAGGGGTAGCTTATCATTTAGCCTCTTCTGAAAAGGAATACCGCCAGCATCTTGTAGACTTGGTGGTCTTTGCCGTGATTGGAGCCATTATCGGAGCACGTGTTTGGCAAGTTTTTTTCTACGAGTGGGACTATTATTCCCTCCATCTTGCCGAAATCTTTATGATATGGCATGGTGGTATGGCTATTCAAGGAGGTTTAGTTGGGGCTTTTATTGTGGGGTGGATCTATACTCGTAAGCATCAGCTTGATTTTTGGAGAATGGCTGATATTGCCGCCCCTGGGATTATCTTAGGGCAGGGGATCGGAAGAATTGCTTGCTTTCTCAATGGGGATGCCTATGGTAGCCCGACTAACCAAGGATTTGGCCTGGTTTATCCCCATGGAACTCCGGCTTATGCAGCCTATGGAAGCCAACCCCTATGGCCGGCAGAAGTATGGGAAGGGCAATGGGATATGGTTGTTTTTGCTCTGATCATAATCCTTTCGCGTTGGCGTATATTGCCGAGGGGTATCCTCTTTTTAAGCTATATTGTGCTCTATTCACTAGGACGGTTCGGATTAGAATTTTTACGAGGGGATGGCGCACGTTATCTATTCAATTGGACTTCAGCACAGTGGAGTAGTGTGGGGATGATTGTTATAGCCCTTGTTTCTGCCGCTGTTCTGACTAAACAACCAATATCCTCTGAACAAAAGAAGTAATTCGAAAGGTAGCCTACGAAAGGACGATTATTTATGCTTATCTTGAAGGGAAAGAAATCAAACGGCATTGTAGGCGAATATAAAAGTATAATCGATGCTCGAAAGATCTTTTCCGACGCTCAAAGATATCTTGCGCAGAATCAAGTTGATCAGGAGCTAGTCCTGGTAGAGGGTGATCATGTTGTGATGACTTGTATGCTGAGGATGTTTAAAAAACAAGCCTCATTTTCTCCTGCCTAATTAACTAAGCCTTATCGTTTTCTTTCATTAAATGTAATTGAATCTGCTAGCGTTAATGGCTCCTACAGTAAAGTAGGGGTCATTTTGTTTTTTACTAAACGAGGAAAGGAGGCTGACAAACATGAGTTCTCCCCTGCCACAGTGTAGTGCCGGTTATTTAGCAAGATTTCAAGAGTTTTATCTAATTCGAGATTAAATTCATGAGAAATTCATAACTCATTCACAGCATAATCGAATTGAGTAGATATACTTGAGACATGAAGACAGGGTTGCATGAACATATTCTTGTGTGGAAATTAAAGGAGGAAAAAGAATGAATAAGACAAAATGGATTGTAGGACTCTCAATTGCAGGCGTGATGGCGCTTTCGGGTACGGCTTTCGCACTAACCTCTGGTTTAGGTGCCGCAAAATCTGTGAGACAAACTCTTGGATTCACACAGACAGTTGAAACAACAGCACAGAGTAGTCAGCTTGGGACACCTCAACCTATAACTTTAGCACTGTCTTCATCAAGTGATAACTCTGATGATGTGGTTACCACTCCAGGATCCAATGGATATGGTGGAGGTTATGGCATGATGGGAGGCTTCGGTGCTAATGGGTATGGTAGCGGTTATGGGATGATGGGAGGTTTCGGTGCTAATGGAGATGGTGGAGGCTATGGAATGATGGGAGGCTTCGGTACTAATGGATATAGTGGCGGTTACGGTATGATGGGCGGTGGCGGTTACGGCATGATGGGAGGTGGCTATGATGCTAAAAGCTTAGGTGTTGACCTCACAAACGGCGAAGTCACCACAGCTGATCAAGCAGTAGCCATTGCTAAGGCGTTTATACAAAAACTTAACCAGGACGTTGTTGTGGCCGAACTTTATGAATTTGCAAATGGATATGAAGTAGAGCTCAAAGAGGGAGCGACAGGGGCTAAAGCCTATGAAGTTATGGTTTACAAGAATGGCGGACAGATCATAACTGACATACGTCCGAATATTATGTGGAATACAAAATATGGACATATGAATTGGGGAAATAACGGGGCGGTTACATTCAGTGAAGAACAGGCCACGAAGAGTGCTCAAGAGTTCATATCCAAATTGGGCCAAGGATATTCAATCGGAAAACCAGAACTAGCGCCTGGTTACTATGAGTTCATGATTCAGAAAGACGGTAAGGATTACGCGGAACTTGATGTTAATGGATACACGGGTCAGGTTTGGTTTGAAAACTGGCAGGGACCGATAATAAATACTATTGATGTAAAGTAAAAAAATATCAGCGGAAACAAGAAAAGGGCAGGGGCTCCTCAGCGAGACACTGCCTTTTTCATTATTAAGCTGGCACTATTTGCTCTTCAGTATCGGAGATTCCGTTGGTTGCTATTGTTTATAAAGAACCGTTGTCATCATTCCACCTCCCGATTTGGACATATTATTGGTCATATGGTGTGGTATATGGCAGTGAAAAGGCCACTGACCTGGATTATTGGCCGAAAACTCAATATCCCAAGTATCTCCAGAAGCGACTAATATATTGCTTCTCAAAAGTCGTTGATCAGGAGGAATCGTGTTGCCATCAGAAGCGGTCACATAGAATTGATGGCCGTGGAGATGAATTGGGTGGGCGGTTTCCATGGTATTACTTAAACGAATGCGAACATTTTCGCCAGTACAGACTTTTAGTGGCGTGGTGTCTGGAAAACATCGCCCATTAATTGTAAAAAAGTTGTAGTCCATATTGTAGGGATCGAGATCATAGACGCCGGGTGTGTATCCTTGCATGGGCTGTTTGTCGACATGAAACTCTTGGAACATGAGGAAGTAATCACGATGAACGCTGGGTTGGTCTGGGTCCGAAATAATCAGTCCGCCTTGTAGGCCCATCATTTCTTGACGCAACGCATCCATATGAGCGTGATACATGTGAGTACCGGGTGGATTTTTAACTTGGAATTGATAATCAAAATAGTATCCAGGTCTAATCTCAGGGCTAGTTGTCATACCAGGGGCACCATCCATGACGTTTGGAACATCTAAACCGTGCCAATGCACGCTAGTTGATTCGGGAAGCCTGTTGAAAACACGAATATTGACAAAGTCCCCTGGATAAACATGGATAGTCGGTCCTGGCGTACTTCCGTTATATCCCCAAGCGTTGATGTAGAGTCCAGTTAGAATCTCCCGTTGCACAGGTTGGGCAATTAACTCAAAGTATTTAACTCCGTTTCTCAAAATAAAAGGTAAGCTCGGGAGATCTAGCGAAATCACCATACCTTTCACGTCCTTTGACATTTTAGGAAAGTATATGCTTGAGTCTGAGAATAGGTTCATGTGAAGGGATCGTGAAGCTGGGTTCCGCGTTCATAGGAAATTCATAGTTATATAGTATCATTATAGGTGTTTACTAAAGGGTTGAGATTGTTCTTTGTAAGAGGCAGGGAAGGGAGGATACATTCGTAATGCCAATTGCACAGAAGTTCACTCATAAATGCCCCTTTAAGTAACTTTAACATAATACTTTAAAGGTAAGATGCTGAATCTGAGTTTCGATGCTCAGAGCGGGGGATTTCATGTGGGGTGAATCATGTGCATAACATGAAGGGCTTACACCTTTAGCCCGAATCCGTCAACTAACCTCGTAAGCAAAGAAAGGTGGACAACTTAGTGTTAATACCCAAGAAAAAGTGGTTTAGTGGGGTCACCCTTGCTGGTGTTATTTTGACAAGCAGTTTGACGGGGATAACCCCATCTCAAGCTGCAATGCTCAATTCTCAGGATGTCCCAAAGTCTGATACCGTACAAATTGATACCGTTCAAACTACCTTACTCAAAAATCCTCCTTTGGTAGTTTCCACATCAAAAGTATATTCTCAAAGAATACGGGAGGCACTTAATTGGACACCTAAGATCGAGGTCAAAACGGATGTGTCACAAATACCTGAAAGTAATAATGTTTCTGACGAAAAGCAAACGTCAACTCCTGTTGAAAAGAAAACCCCAGCTGCGGTGGACAAGACGTCTCAAAAACCTCAGACCGTTAAAAAGCCCAGCGCTCCTTCACAGAAGGTGGCCTCTGGGACTAAACAGGTTCCAGTATCCCAAGTGTCTAGGGGAAGTTTAGATGTGGACAAGCTCATTAGCCGTGCCCTAAGTTTACAAGGGATTCCTTATGTTTGGGGTGGAACGAGTCTAAAAGGATTTGATTGTTCCGGATTTGTGCAATATGTGTTCAAAGCTTCCGGGATTACACTACCTCGAGTCGCTGCAGATCAGTACAAACTTGGTACGCCTGTCAGCCGTAATGAGTTAAGACCCGGAGATCTCGTTTTTTTCCAAACCTATGCCCCTGGTGCTACGGATGTGAGGATATATATCGGTGGAGGGCGTACTATTGGAGCTGCTAGTAAAGGAGTAGATATTCAGAGCTTGTCGGATAGTTATTGGGCAAAACGATATTTAGGTGCTCGACGGATTCGATAAGAAAACTGTAAGAATAGCAATGCCGGACAGTTAGATGTGTTGCATATGAAGGGATCCTGAACATCAATCAGGGTCCTTTTTTCATGAGAAATTTACGATTTTTTATGAAGATAATTTTATCAACGTCAGCAAGAAGACCCGACTTCAAGACTCTGTTGTGTTAAGTCAGGGATGAATCGCGTTCCCTTACAAAATTATGTTAATTCAATTTCTAAATATGGATATTTTAGGCTGATTTTTGGAATCATAACACCAGTTTGTACAATATATTTGTTTATTGCTAGGGAAATAAAAAGCCAAAGATTTTACCTAATGAAATAGGCGGATTAGCAAAGTAACCCGCCCCTTCCCGAACCGTACAAGCGACTTGTCACCGCATACGGCTCTCCATATTCCAAATGGGTTATCGTCGTTTCAGCTGATTAAGCTGGAACCTGTCAGCTTCGACATTGGCAAAGCAATGTTCGCAAAGGGGTATCTGACGCCGGTTGATGTTCAGCATGACAGTGACAATCGGTGAATAGGGTTTGTCGAGCTTCTTCTTCGTTTTCCTATGATACATGCTGACATTGGAATGCGGATTGCCGCAGATGTAGCATACACGGGCAAGCAGGTCCGTCAAGTTAAACTTGGGCAAGTAGAATGTTTTAACGGCTGACTTGATTTTGGCGAAGAAGTCCTTTTTTCTTGCAAAAGATTTGTACAGTGCCAG
>NZ_JUEE01000078.1:0-6143 GCF_000802135.1 Desulfosporosinus sp. BICA1-9 | reverse complement strand
AGTGTCTGTTACAAAAAGCTGAACAGCACCAAACATAAGTTCTTTAAAAATAATTACACCCCTATCCATGGTGTGGTAAAATTAAGGTGACGAAACCAAAATTATCACACAGGAAGAGGTGTAAACCTTGCATATACAGATAGACATGTTCTCTTGAGTAAACACAGGCGTTACCGCCCATGCTCCTCGACGGAACCGTACGTGCGTAGAGTAGGCACCCAGCGAGTTGCTATCCTAAAATAGTACTTTTCCAGATGCCCCTCTCAGAACGGAGCGTGCAAGTTTCCTGTGCACTCCGCTCGCCAGTGATTAACTGTCAGCCGACATTAGCGTTTATAAATCTCTTACCGTCATATTTACTTGAGTGGATTTTGGTGTGGCATTCGAGACATACTGCGAGTGTTTTTCTTCTCATCGCCATCATTCGTTTCATCCATTCCGGTTTTTCTTTCCTACCGTTTTTCTCTAGGTCTTTTAGCTTCTTGACGTGGTGCATTTCAATATTTCCACTTGATCCACATAATTCACATGTATCCTTCATCAGACGGTCAATAAGTTGGCTCTTAATGTTGAACACTTTTCCTGTTGGTAATGCGTCTAGAATTACGGCATCCTTCTTGTAACCTAGCTTAAACCCTCCGAAGTAAGCGATCAACGGATTTTTTCCTTCCCGTTTCACTTCCTTTTGAAGCACCTTGTAAATTTGTCCGTCCGTTTCACGAGTCGTTTTGTACGTCTTGAAGACTTTGTTGACCGTCGTTTTGAACTTATTCGCAAGGGTACGTGCTAAAGACAATTCCATTGTTCTCTTGAGACCATGCAACTGATGAGCATTATAGGCAAGCAGATAGTATTGAGCGAATCCGCGAAATTCGGACTGGTATTGGGCAATAATATCAAAATCGGAGTTGACCGTCCGTTCTTTTCGATGAGTTGGTTTTCCGCTCTTCTTATATTGTCTTGCTTTATCTTTCATCTTCTCGTCTGGAACTCGAAAGCCGATCACCCCATTGATGCTGCGTTGTCCTCGTTTGTCATGTTTCGCATCCTGATGTAGCACGTGGATGTCATAACCAAGAAATCGCGCTTTTTCGGTTTTCGCATGGGTAATCAAGGTCTTCTCTTCGCTAAGCGTTAATTTTAGCTCATTCATGAGAAAGGTTCTAATTTGTTCCTTGACCTTGATCGCATCCAACTTAGGGCCTGAAATTCCCAACAGCCAATCATCCGCATAGCGGATATAATAAAGTCGTCGGAATGCCGGGTCATTCGTATCTTTGGAAGGCATGGACTGTCTCTGCTTGTTGAGTTCCTTTGCTTTCTTCCAGTCTTGATGGCGCATGTGTTTTTCAATTTGTTTGCTCAGCGCCTTGTAGGTTTTGTTTTCTGTCCTTCTGCCCCCGCAGTTATAAACGGGGAGGATGTGTTTCTCCATAAACCGGTCGAACTTGTCCATATAGAGGTTTGAAAACAAAGGACTTAAAATGCCGCCCTGCGGGCATCCGCTTAGGGTAGAGTTATACTTCCAGTCTTCCATATACCCGCATTCCAGAAAGTGTTTCATAAGTCTCACAAAACGATTGTCTTTCACTTTTTCAGCCAGAATTTCTAGTAGAATGCCGTGATCGATGCTGCCAAAACAATCGCGGATATCGCCTTCGACAAACCATCTTACACTTTTCCAGCCGCCTTTAGCCCGAATAGAATCAAGGGCTGTGTGGCATCCTCGATTGGAACGGAAACCGTGAGAGGCGTTGCTGAATTGCGGATCAAAGTAGATATTCAGTATCAGACGAATGACTTCTTGGAGTAATTTGTCCGACCATGTCGGTAGTCCGAGAGGGCGTTGCTTCTTACTACCTTTTTTCTTGACATACATACGTCTGACGGGAGCAAAACGATAGGTTTCCTTTTTCAGTTGATCGATAATTCGATCAATCTTGGCAATGGACATGCCGTCAACCGTTTCGTCTGTCACACCTTTAGTCATTGCGCCTTTATTGGCATAAATATTTTTGTAAGCGATAAGATACAATTCTTTGTTGTAAAGCAAACGGTAGATGCGATATAACGGTAACTTTCGCTTGCCTCTGTCGCCGATGATATCCAATACTTTTTCGGCTTTCTGCATTCCGCATTCCTCCAAGCGATTGATATCGTAACCACCTGTCTTCCTTCTCCTGATCTCCCGCTTACTTGGTTACCCTTTTGGCGGTATAAGCGATCCAGCGGTACATATTAAAGTCCGCCTGTGCAACCGTCATTACGACCGCCACTTTGGATACTATGAAAACTCCGTTACCATAGAGGTCTCCCCCCTTAGGCAATCCCATGTTTTGCGTAGGAAGAACGTAATAGCTCGACTTAGGTACCCACTCATGACCTTGCTTGATCTCATTGTTCAATGGCTTATCGCCCTGGATTTCTTCGAACAAAAGGTGATTTCGAATATGCGATAAGTAGGGAGTGTTTAGACGGTGTATCCCTAGATGTGCGATTCCATCCCTGGTCATTTAGGTTTAGGCAGTGTAGCTTTTACCATATCGAGCAGAACTTGCGCGGCCTGCTTCTACACCATCTTCGATTCATCCACGCTTTAACACCATGCTGTTTTTCCCTCTTCTTTTCAGATTCAGGTTAGGCGTTGTTCTCAACGTATTTCCAAGGACATTGGTCCAGTGACTGGACAATTCTTTCAGCGCACGACATGGCGCACCCTATTAAGGCATACGGCTCTTCACATCATATTTAATCATCTATAGAATAGGCTTACTTTTATCGCCGGTTCTAGTAACGGAAAAGTTTTCAGAAGTCCATTATAGAATGTATCAAGTGTGTAACTCCTTCTTTGACTTCTTTTATTGAGCCATTTAAACAGCAACCACTTGACTGCATGCTGATAACTTTTCACACCTCTAGTATTATCGGTTACTGCGTAATACTGATAGTGTCCCCTAAGTTTCTGATTGATCTTCTTGATCAGATCAGAAACAGGCATTATTCGATTATCCTTAATCCATTCTTTCATCGTCTTGACTTTGCTTCTAAATTTCTTCTTACTCGTCTTTACCTTACACCGAAAGAATTCTTTCTTACCATTTTCGCTACAATAAAATGTAAATCCTAGAAAGTCAAAAGTTTCGGGTTTCCCTAATCCTCGCTTTGCCCTATTGTGCTTGGCAAACCTCCCGAATTCTAATATCTTAGTTTTCTCTAGGGCTAATTCTAGACCAAACTTTCTAAATCTCTCGATTAGCCTTAAATAAAACTCTTCTGCTTCCCATTTGTTTTGAAAGCAACATACAAAATCATCGCAGTACCTGATTAAATACGCTTCACCTTGGCACTGTCGTTTTACTTTTACGTCAAACCACATGTCTAGTACATAGTGCAGATATATATTTGCAAGTACTGGTGATGCTCCATTTCCCTGCGGAGTGCCTTGTTCACTTTCCAGATAGTTACCATCTTCCATGATTCCAACCTTTAGAAACTTCCTAATGATTCCGATAAAATTCTTGTCCGCTATATCATGCTCCAAGAATTTTAACAGCCATTCATGGTCTACGTTATCAAAGAATGACCGAATATCTGCTTCCACAATGTAATTGACCTTGCGGTATTGCACATTTTCTATGATTTCTCTGACCGCTTGATGACAACTTCTGTTTGGTCTGAATCCAAAGGACTCATTATAGAACTTCGGCTCATATACCATCGTTAATATCTGTGCTATGACGCTCTCAACTAATTTATCTTCATAACACGATATCCCTAATGGCCTCATTTTGTTGCTTCCGTCTTTTGGAATATACACTCTTCTTATAGGTTCTGGCTTATAGCTTCCGTTCTTCATTCGTTTTACCAAATGTTCAACGTTTGCTTCTAGGTTGATAGAATAATCTTCCTTTGCTACTCCATCAATTCCCTTGGCTTTCTTTCCGTCCATTATTTTATGGCTGGCTAACAGCGTCGTTTCATTGATGTATGAAGCAAGGTTTTGAACCTTACCATCAAATCTGGCCTTTTCTATATTGAATCGTATTCCAAGTAACTCGTTAATAATGTTCTTCAGCTCTCCTGTCTGCACTATCCCGCGTTTACTTGAAGCTATGTTGTGCTAACCCCTTCCCTCCATCTGCTTTCACAAACTTCTACGGTACTACGAGTTAGTCGGACTTCCTATATTGCATTTGCTCATCTTGCTCATTCCCTTGCTTGACTTCGCATACTGATTTCTCAGACATTATAGGACCTCAGCTGTTCTATTAGCATATTTATCATCAAACTCGCCAAGCCCTAAGACCCCGGAAGAGCTATATAAATCTCACCTATACGATTTATATAGCATTGTCTGCTACCGACATGACGGTATCGACCTCTTCTTTTAGATAATAATTTCGTGGCTCAATAGCTTCACTTTCGTTTCGGCTCGTTTGCTCCCCGCCCTACGCTTAAACCTAATGTTACCATTTTGGCTCCAAGGAACTAGGTACAGGCTACTGGTTAGGTATTACCTGATAGGATTTCCCTACTATATGTTAATAGCTTACTAATGAAAACAGAATTGCTTCCATTTCCAAGAGGAAACATCACGCAATTGCGTGCTGCTTCGCAGCTCGCACCACCCCTATATTATAGCACACTTGGTTTTGATGCGGATCTCATTGATTATCTTTCTTTCATTAAAGATGAATATATCCGCTTTCTGTTCCCACGGCCCATCCTTGATCCTCGGGGACGTAAGCCTTGGGATGCCGTCATCTTATTTCGCATGCATGTTTTGTACTTCACTCGTCCTGAATTTGTCTCATTTCGGCAAATGTGCACAGAGTTGGCTAAACCCAAACATCAGGACTATCGCAATTTCCTTGGAATTAAAGGAACTAGCATACCAAGTCACGCAGCCTTAAGTCGCTTTCGTGCACAGTTGGGAATTGAAGAGACGACGATTAACGAACTATCTAAACCCCTTTTACGTCAAGCAGAGCAATTGGACGGTTTTCTAAACCTGATGATTGGGGCGTTAGATTCACGTCCTGTTTTTGCGGCAGTGGGTGGGTTTAAAAAGGAGTGCACCTGCAAGACTCCTGAGAAATGTACGTGCCCGCCTCGTTTTTCGGATAATGATGCCAAAGTTGGCAGACAACGTACCAAAGTCAATCAAAACAAGTTTTTTATCGGATACCGAAAAAACACCGTCATTTGTGGAAGTTCGCAAGGGCCAATGCCTTTAGGATCCGTCGTTGTTCATGCCAAAACATCGGACAGTAACATGTTGCTACCGTGTTTAGAACGTTTGAAAGAACTAGAAATCCAACTACCGAATATGGTGGCGGACATGGCCTACATAGATGGTCAAGATAAGATTGATGCTCTCAAAATCCACAATACAGTGGTCTTTACTGAAGTAAAAAAAGATATGATCCGCCCTGAAGTTTGCGATGAACAAGGACGAGTGCTGTGTTCGGAAGGGCACTTAGCTGTGTACGACGGATTTGACACCGAAACTATGATGGTGCAGTACATAGGAGATCCATCTCACTGCGATTCCTGTTTACGCTGGGGAACTTGTGACAAACGTTTTGAGTTTTCCTTTTTAGAAAAGCCTCAATTTTTCGGTCCAATAGCACAAGGATCACAATGGGCTAGGTCCTGTCTGAATTTCCGTAAACAAGTTGAACTAAACTTTGCCTTAGAAGCAAACCTATTGGATCACGTTTTTCACCATAAGAAGTTACCCATACGTGGGCAAAAACGGGTTGAGATCTACCTTCGCCTCGTTGATTTAAGCCGCTTAATTATGGGGATGATCCACCACGCCCAGGAATACTTAGTTCCTAAAGGACGAAGTCAAGAGTTGCGACGCCTTGCTGAAGAAGCTATTTATGACCGAAAATTCGTTCTTCTTCGCACAGCTTAAGCACCAGAGCATCCTAAAAGCAAGTCTTGGAATCCAACCCCAGATGGAACCAAGGAAGTACTATATCCTTTTTTAGGGTGTTTTTTCGCGACGTATCCTTTTTCAGTATCGAGAAGTCTTTCGGGAGCTTTAGGAGGAGTATAAACTTCTAAACGAGTGACACGCTTGTTCGCTTGCAGGGTTTGTTTTTGCCTGTTCCTGCTTTTTTGTAACAACCACT
>NZ_JUEE01000077.1:0-12673 GCF_000802135.1 Desulfosporosinus sp. BICA1-9 | reverse complement strand
GCAGGAGCTGTTGGTAGTCCCGTACTGGGTCCCCCTCTTTGTACGTTGACCACAACACAAGGAACTTCCGTAGCAATAGCATAGCCCAAATTCTCCTGTTTTAGGGAAAAGCCTGGCCCGCTGGTGGCTGTTAAGCTTTTAAGCCCTGTCAAGGAGGCTCCGATGATCGCTGCCATACTTGCTATCTCATCTTCCATCTGGATAAAGGTACCCCCGACCAAGGGCAATCTCTCAGCCATTATTTCAGCGATTTCCGTCGAGGGAGTGATTGGGTATCCTGCGTAAAATAGGACTCCGGCCGCTAAAGCCCCTTCAGCAACCGCTTCATTGCCTTGCATTAATCTAGCTTTATTCATCGTTCGTCACCTCGATATTAATGGCAAAGTCAGGGCAAAGCCGTTCACAAATCTTGCAGGCTATGCACTGATCTGGCTTGGCCACCACTACCCTTCCTAATTCGTCGCTTTCCAGCACCTTTTTAGGACAAAATGCTATACATACTCCACACTTCTTACACCAATCTTGACTGACCAAAACGGTAGCAGTCGGTATCGCTAGTACCAAAACCTAACATCTCCTTATGCTGCCCGGATTAATCCGGGATTAAATGCTTTGCGAAGGGATAGTTTCCTCAGTCAACGCTTGCTTTACTAAATCGCTCACTTCCCAGGGTAGTGCAGCCACATAGGCCCCCGCTGCCTTTAAGGCGACAACTTTGCTGTCATAGGTTCCTTTGCCCCGTTCAATGATGGCTCCGGCATGACCCATTCTCTTTCCAGGAGGAGCGCTTTTGCCGGCTAAGAAGGCGATCACTGGTTTACTCATTGTTTTGATAAAAACAGAGGCTTCTTCTTCAGCATTACCGCCGATTTCCCCCACCAAAACAACCGCTTTGGTTTCCGGATCTGCTTCGAATTGAGCTAAGACATCAATGAAGGATAGGCCGACGACTCGGTCTCCTCCTAAGCCAACCACCGTCGACTGACCAATCCCAGCATTCGTTAACTGGGAGACAATCTCATAACTGAGAGTTCCACTCCGCGCTACGACTCCTACTGAACCAGGGATGAAAATACTGTTAGGCATAATTCCGATCTTGGATTTGCTCGGTGAAATTAGACCAAAAGTGTTTGGTCCAACGATTTGCACTTGTTTGCTCTCTGCAAAGGCCATAATTTCCATGGCATCATGTAAAGGCACATGTTCAGTAATAATCACCAGGGTTTTGATTCCACCGTCCATCGCTTCGAAAGCACAATCTTTGACTTGTTTTGCCGGTACAAAAATAACGGAAGCCTCGGCTTTTTCAGCCAACATGGCTTCTTCCACCGTGTCATAAATAGGCACACCGTGTACGAGTTGTCCGCCCTTGCCCGGGGAAATTCCTCCGATTACCTTGCTACCGCTGGCCAGCATTTGAGACGTATGAAACTGCCCCTGTTTTCCTGTAATGCCTTGGACTAAAATCTTGGTTGTTTCATTAATAATAATTGCCATGCTTCCTACGCTCCCTTCGCTTTAACAAAGGCGACAACTTTGGCCACTGCTTCGTCAATTTTTCGATAAGTCTCAATGCCATGTTCACGTAGAAGAGCTATTCCGGCTTCTTCATTGGTGCCTACCAACCGGATTACCAGCGGAACTTGAATATCCATGGTTTCTTTGACTTGAATGATCGCCTTCGCTACCACATCGCAACGGGTAATTCCTCCGAAGATATTAATTAAGAGGGCTTTAGGCTGGGTGGAAAGTAAAATTTCCAAAGCGCTGGCAGTTGCTTCCTTGCTGGAACCGCCGCCGGCATCCATAAAATTTCGAGGACTTGAACCAAATTCGTTAATCAAATCGAGGGTAGCCATGGTGATTCCTGCGCCATTAGCCATGACGCCGATCTCCCCATCCAGTTCGACATAGGAAATCCCCAGTTCAGCAGCTCTTTTCTCCACGGCAGTCTTTTCTTCAACTAGGGGAACATCCTTCCCAAACCGAAAAGCAGCGTCATCATCAACCGTCATTTTGCCATCCGCGGCAAGGGCCTGAGAATCCGCAACAACCAATGGGTTGATCTCGATTAGTTCAGCATCATACTTTCGAAAAGTTTGATAAAGTTTCAACATAATATCGGCGACCTCTTTGGCGATCTGACCTTTCAGACCAAGCTGTCGAGTAATCTCTCTAGCCGCATAAGGTTGTAGCCCGATGTTAATATCGATTAAACGTTTAATCATTAACTCTTCCGCTACTTGCTCAATCTCAACACCCCCAGCCGCAGAGGCAATCAATAACGGCTTGCGGCGTGCCCCATCATAGGTAATCGCCAAATAAAGTTCCTTTTCAATGCTTAATTTTTGCTCGACGAGGATTATATCGACCTTAAGTCCCTTAATGTCAGTCGCCAAGAGTTCCCGCGCCTTTTCCCTAGCCTCTTGAGGGTCCGAAGCAAACTTAATTCCACCGGCCTTACCCCTCCCCCCAGAGAGAACTTGGGATTTAATGGCGACAGGACCGATTTGGGCAACAAACTCTGCTACCTCATCGGAACTAGTAAACACTCGCCCCTTGGGAACAGGGATCCCGTTATTCCTAAAAATTTCTTTGGCCATGTACTCATACAATTTCACCTAGATGGCTCCTTTCAGCATACCTTATTACCTTAGTGAGCGAAGGTTGGTCTGACTTTTAGCTCGGTTATATATAAACTTTTCAAACTATTTGTTTCTTTGTAGTTCTATGTCGTTAGAGCGAATACCTTCTCAAAACATATATTTTGTATACAATATTATGCGAGGGGTGTGACATGTTTCGTATATTATGGCATATCAAAAGGCGACCCCAAACGGGGCCGCTCCATTCAACTTGATATATTAAATAATGTTAATCCTTAAGTGCTTTATACTTATCCCAATAAACAGTTTCCGTCAACACTTCGCCGCCAATACCCATGTTACTATATTCGTGCTCATCTAGGGTGACAGTAAACGCTGCCATGGGAATACCTAAAGCTTTAGAAGCTGCTTGGCTCATTCCATGAATTAAGCTCCTCTTTTGATCAATGGTCAGGACAGGTCCATCAAAACTAATCATTGGCATTTACAAAAGCACCTCCGCTAATTCATTTCTTAACTCTCATATAAAATTCCCATTAAAGCCACAAAACATGTAAACTATTTTGGCTTCTTTAGTCCTTTTTGTTTTTACCTAATCTGGCAGAAATGCCCTCTCTAAATGTAAATGCGGATCTGTATTAAATGTAATGCAACGGGCAAATGTCGTGTGGGGACGGTCCTTTTGTGTCAAAAGGACCGTCCCCACACGACTATAAAAAGCGTACTTTTTCAGAGGTTTCGAACCGTCCCTACGACACGTCAAAAGGACCATCCCTACAGACTAAATCTTCTTAGTCTTGCAGACAGGACAGTTCTGCAAAGCCAAGGGAATCTCAAGCCCACACTTATCCATCAAGTCAGCATTGACTAGAATTTCAGAGGTCACCCCATCTGCTGCAATCTCTCCGTTTTTGATCACAATGGTCCTATCACACATCTCGAAAATCATATCTAAATCGTGACTTGTGATAATTTTTGTGTGTTTAAAGCTCGTCAGCAGTTCCATGACCCTCCGCCTTGATTTGGGGTCCAAAGCAGCTGTGGGTTCATCCATCACCAAAATGTCTGGCTGCATTGAAAGCACAGAGGCAATAGCGGCAGATCGCTTTTCCCCGCCGGATAACTTGAAGGGGGCTCGATCTTTTAAGTGAAGGATTCCAACCAACTCCAAAGCCTGAAGGACACGCTTTTCAACTTCCTGTTCGTCAAGTTTATAATTGCGAGGTCCAAAGGCTACATCATCGTAGACGGTGTTCATAAATAACTGGTCGTCAGGGTCTTGAAAAACCATACCTAGCCTTTGGCGAATCATTGGCAGAGTCTTTTTCGTAACCTGGACATCTGCCACACATACTTCTCCCTGACTTGGAAACAAAACTCCCATGAGTAACATCAGCAGCGTAGATTTTCCTGCCCCGTTCGCTCCAATGATTCCCACTGACTCCCCATGATAGATACAAAAGGACATTCCATTGACCGCTTTATGTCCATCTGGATAACTATAATGCAGATCCTTGGCCTCAAGTTTATGATGACTCATCTTATCACTCCCGTTATCACTGAACCTATTAGCATCGGAATATTGTAAATCCTCGCTACTGCAAAGAAAAACACCCATCCTGCCAAATAGGCCAAATCCCAGATTCGAATTTCCTTGGAGTCCCCTGTATGGTATTCCCCAGCAAAACCTCTTAAACACATCGCTTCGTAAATACGCTGGGCTCTGTCAAACGTGCGGAGGATTAACTGCCCTGCTAATGATCCCCAAGCACTTCGATGAACACCCTTCTGTTCCGGTGCTCTTAGTGAATAAGCCCTTAAAGTTCGGGCTACTTCCTCCATCAGGACAGAGATATATCGATAGGTCAAGAGCAGTTGGAGCACAAAGATACGAGGGATTTTCAACATCCTTAAGGCTCCTGCCAGCCGGTCCATTCCTGTAGTAGCAATCAGAAGCAGGGCCGCTGTTACTGTCAATCCGCTCTTGATCAGAATAGAAAGGAAGGTAATCCAGCCTCTTGAGATTTCTTTTCCACCCAGCATATAGATTTGATGGTCGAAGAAAGGGTTTAGGATCCCTATTCCAATAATGAACGGTGAAACAAGTAAGATCCTTAAAAGGATGGGTTTAAGCGGAAGTTCTGCCAAAGTAAAAACCATCACCGGGTATAAAAAATACGGTAGCAGACCGTCAATCTCATATCGCCCAAAGGAAACAACCACAGTTAAAAAGCTAACTGTGGTTAATAATTTTATGAGAGGATGTAACTTGTGTATCAAGGTTTCCTGCCGAGCTAGATCATCAAGCAGCCGCATATTATACAATGAATTCATGATGTTTGCCATATCAACAATCCAATCTAAATTTATAAAACAAAACTATAATGCATCTTAGAACAGGCCCCGCCAAATTTAGTGAACTCGTTCAACTAAAGTTGAACATCGAGTCTTTGGGTGAGAGTCTCACGACTGGATGAATGATTTAAGAATTTGCTCTCATCTTTCTTCGTTTCAGCATACTGATACCCGCACCCACAAGGGCGGCTAAGCCAAGCGTCATCCCGCCACCGATTAATCCCGCAGTACTCGTTCCACCACTTACAGCAGGCCATGCTTCTTTGCCTTCTCCAGCACTTTGTTCTATTTCATTTACTGGTGCCTTAAAGGAATAATCCGGTAGAAATGCAATTTTACTCTGTAGGTCAGACAGTTGCTGATGTAGGCCATCTGGAGCCTCCAGTTCGGCTGTACCGGCAGTCTTGATCATGGCCCACTCCAAGCCATCCGGATTGGAAGAAGCAAACCAGGATAACCCTACTCCTGTCAGCACCGCAACTATGACGAGTCTTGCAACAACCTTTTTTATGGTGACATTGCCTATAGCTTCTCCTGAACTAGCTCTTTCAATAATTTCTGGTCGCGAGTTCCAAATATAGGTTACTACAGCAGCTGTGACCAGACCCTCAATTGCACCAATGGCCAGATGAATGGGTTGCATTAATAAGACAAACGTCCCAAAAGGCAACTCAGTCTTCCCTGAAAAGAGTGTTTCTAGCACGACCCCGAAGGCACCCATCTGAAGGCCGATGATTGCCGTAAGGACGGATGCCAAGACTATCCGTCTCGTTGTATACCCCTTTTTCATGAACCCTTTATAGATTAAGGGATAGGCAATAAAACAGGTGAAAAAGCCCATGTTAAAAACATTACTTCCTAAGGCCAGCAATCCTCCATCAGCAAAGAAAAGCGCTTGTATCGTCAGAACGGATGCCATAGTCAGGAAGCCCGCATACGGTCCGAGCAATATCGCAAGAATTAAACCTCCCCCAATATGGCCGCTTGAGCCCGTTCCCGGTATCGCAAAATTGATCATCTGTGACGCAAAGATAAAGGCTCCCATGACTCCCATTAAAGGAATTTTCTTTTCATCCATCTCGGTTTGAATTCTTTTAATCGAATAGGCCGCAACACCTGCTGTTGCTACCCACATAGTTGCACCCACTATTGGTGAAATTAAGGCATCTGCCATATGCATAAGTATCCCTCCATCTATTATAATTCATGTCATGTTCTTTGTCTTTTCGAGCTGATGAAGTAATTCTAACTCTCCCTTCCTTTTAGATAAACAAAAAAAACCACAAAGTAGACCCTATTGAGTCAAACCTCCATGGTTTTGCAAACACCTTCATGGTCTTGCTCTTACATATTTATTTTCTCAAATATTCTATACGACTTCCCTAAGGACATATATACCATATTCCATCCTTGTTAGTCAATAGATTTTTGGCTCAACTGTAAGAAAGGAGTCCTCTAACACAATACATGGTCAGTGTAGACCACCTGGCACCCAGAGGTTCCTTGTTAATTTTGAGAGTCGAGGTAAATTTCTTGGTAGGAGACTCAATAGATAGTCTACATTTAGATAATGATTGCCGATTGATCCATATGTTGGCTCAATTCCCGGTCTTTTGATACGTTTGAGTATTTCTATCCCCTATCTAGCATAGCCATATTAAGTATGGGGGTGGGCAAATGCAGTTTAATATAGTCCATTTATTTTATTTAACGTTTATAATCCACATAATAGATACATTTGCTTACTCCGTACGGCTTAATTACATTAAAAGTGGACAATTTGCCTTATCCTTGACCGTTTTCAACTTATTTTATTTAATCTCTCTGATTGCGCATACTATGCAGGCTCCTTTAATTGGAGGTTTGATGGATAATTCCATCTGTCAAAGTCTTGATCCTCTACCTATTATCCGCAAGGTGATTTTTGTAGCAACTGCAGGAACATTCATTGGGATAATCTTAACTCCCACTTTTTTAAATGCCTTCAATAGAGTAGTGAATAGACTGGAACAAACAGGCTCCGTGCCAGCCGTTGTCATCAATGCCTTAAAATTTCGGAGTATCCGAATATTATTTAAAAGTATTATTTTGCCTACCCAAGAAATGGTTAATCATCTGCCCTATCATAAAATTCCTATTAATTTAATCGTGCTCAATGCACTTGTCACTGGAATTTATACCATCGGGGTAATGTCGGCTTATTATGCTACTTTACTTGTTGACCCTCAGCATCGTCTGGCAGCTTCAGCTTCGGCAGGAATAATTAACACTGCCGCAAACATTATCTTTATGCTTTTTATTGATCCCAAATCATCAATTATTACTGATCAAACATTGAGGGGAAATCGTCCTTATAAAGAAGTTAAAGCCCTTGTCGTTATGCTAATGAGTGCCAAACTCATCGGAACCTTAATTGGACAATTGCTCCTTATTCCAGTGGCTCAAGCCATTGCCGCTATTTATAAATGATTGCACACGATACAATACTAAAGCTTAATTTATTCATTTCGAACATATGTCTGGCAGGAATTCATGTGATGTTGTAGAATACTAAGTATAATCATAGTTCGCAGGACCATGAAGGTGTTTGTGACGACCATGGAGGTCTGACTTTGATAGGTCAGTTTTCTTATGGTCTTTTTATTTTGCAAAAAGGGGGATCTGAACTCACCTGCAGAAGAACTCTTTAACTTCTTCAGGGCGTCCTTTGAGTTACCCGAAAAGGCAAGCATCTTTACAACAGTAATTTGTGAAAAGTGTGGAGAAGGCGCTCCCGAGCACAAGATGCGAATCAATGACGGCAAAAAAGTGTGCCTGGACTGCTTCAAGGACTATTCGAGAGGGTGGTAAAGAGATGGATAAGAAAATGGACGAACATCTGCCGGAGGAAAGGAGTGTTAAACTCATAGCAGCACCTATTACTTCAACACCCGTATTAAAAGGTAAGGATTTGGTGAACTTGGTTAAGGATATAAATAAACCTGATACAAACAAAGACCGTAGACAAAAAGCGTTAAAAGCCCTACAGATTGTTACGAAAGGGTAGTTTCTATACATGTTTTATCGTGAAGATGAATTCGAAGATATATTACAGGCGGTAGTTCTTGTTCCATACTCCCCGGGATATAAACTCGGGGATTTTGATTGTGGGATCGAAGATCGCCTCCCATCAACGATATACCCGTGAGCAATACAATTTACTTGTATATTTGAGGGCCCAAGTTCTTTCGCCAATGCCTTGGTTAGACCAATGATACCTGCTTTAGCAGTAGAATAATGGACTTCGCAGGAAGCCCCTACCATTCCCCATATGGAAGAAATATGAATGATTTTTCCTTTCTTTTGAGGAATCATATATTTCAAAACTTCTTGCATACAGATAAAAACGCTTTTCAAATTAATTGCCCCATCTTGTGCCTGTTCATAGCTTTCCAATGTATAGCTCCCGTCAGAGCTTTCCCCATAGGTGATGGCCGCCGGAACAATCCCCCCTCCTTCTTCCGAAAGAACATTGTCATACAAGCGGTAGCTTTGGGCATAGGTCGTCACAAAAACCTTGAGTTTGCCGTCTTCCCGATAGCTGGCAAAGATATGGGGGGCCACAACGCAAAATCCGCTTTGCCATCCCCTATGCTTTTGAACTTCCGTCTGATAGACGAGCTGGGCAACGGGGTCATTCCCTTGATAGGCAAAGTCGGGCAAGCTGACTTCCCGGCGAATCTGAAGCCGGCTGTACCATTCCTGAGGGGATCAGGTTTCATCGCTGACATTATTTCTTACCCCCAACAATTCCTTACCAAGCCTCATTAGAATTTGCCCCCGCAATCCCTCGGCATTTCCTGCTTCAAACTGGTCTAAAAGATAGGGCAGGGCATTCTCACCCCCATATTTGATGATACTCTCATAAGCCATTTCGTGAGCTTTAATATAATCTCCATAGCCCTGATCAATTTAGTAACCCCATAGGATAACTATTAACTGAAATTTAGAAGACTTCGATATACCCTCTATTTAACTTGATAAGTTCAATAAAATTGTTTATACTTTGTATAAACAAAATTGAAGGAAGCGGTGACACAATGAAAGCAATGGCCCGAAAATGGGGAAATAGCATCGGCATAAGGATTCCTGCTTCAATGGCTAATTCAATAAAAATCAACGACGGGACCCCAATTGATGTCGAACTTGATGGAGAAAAGATTATAATCACCCGAAAAAAATATAACTTAAAAGAATTGCTCGCGCAAATTCCTGATGATTACGTGCCGGAAGAGATTGATTGGGGAGAACCAGTGGGAGGGGAGATATGGTGAGCCAGTACACGCCGGAACGCGGTGATATAGTATGGATTCAGTTAAACCCACAGGTTGGGCATGAGCAGCAAGGAACCAGACCGGCCTTAGTTTTATCCGCAAAGGAATATAATAGCAAGACTGGGATGGGGATCTTTTGTCCGATTACAACCCGGTTGAAAGGATTCCCATTTGAAGTTAAACTTCCGGAAGAATTTGAAATCAGAGGTGTCGTTTTGGCCGATCAGATTAAGTCCCTGGACTGGAGAGGTAGAAACGCGAGTTTTATATGCAAAGTGCCGGAAGAAACGATTCAAGAGGTTATTCTTAAACTAGAAGCGATCATAAAATAAGCTGTGATAATAAGTCAGACCAATTCCGGAACTGTCCTTCGTGAGAAAGTGCGCAACGTTCGAATGAAGGAATGGGAGCAAGAACGTAAGGAACTCCGTGCTCTTCCATCGGTACCGTTTCAATGCTCTCGGACTCATATGGTTTCCACAAGCCGGTTGCTCCTCTTTCAGTTTGACCGTAACTATTACTCTGTTCCAGTCGCTTACGGAAACCGAAGTCTTCGAGTGGAGGCGTTTGTTGACAGAATTGAAGTGTATGATTCCTCGAACAGGGTCGCAGTACACGAGCGTTCCTATAGCCGTGGTGAAAAGGTGATGGAATTAGAGCATTACCTACCGATCATTAAAACGAAACCACGGGCTGCTAAGAATGCTCTGGTGGTCAGAAAGCTTCCTGACGTGTACCAAAAGCTCAGAATCCATCTCTACAATAAGAACGTTGAGGGTTACCGTGAGTTTGCGAAGATTCTTTTACTCAACCTTGAATTCAAATTTGAGGACGTTCTTTCAGCCGTAGAGGAAGGACTTAAGCAACATTCGCCCACTGGAGAATCGATACGGCAGATTCTCACCTCTCAAGTCTCAAACCAAACGATTTCAATAAAAGACCAACCTGAATCTCCGCTAGTTGACCTCAATGTCCCAGTAGACACACCTCCATCTGATGGGAGGGTTGTCTCATGACGGAGCTGCTTGATGCTAAAGAAGCCATCGTGGATATTCACTGTAAACAACTTAAACTCCCTGGTTTAAAGGCCCATTTTAGAGATTTAGCCCGTGATGCCATGACTCAAAATCAAACTCCGATCTCCTTCTTGGCAGCATCCTTGGCTAAAGAAGTTGAGGTTCGAGTCCAGAAACGGCTAAACACTCGCTTAAAACAATCTCGAATCCAAGATATTAAAACAATCGAAGGCTTTGACTTTACCAGCATCCCGAAGGTCCCAAAGAACAAGCTGATTTCCCTTGCTGAGTGTAAATTTATTAAAGATCGTGAAAACGTAATATGTGTGGGGCAGTCGGGAACCGGAAAATCTCACATAGCCACAGCAATTGGTATCTCAGCAATCCAACAGGGTTACAGGGTACGGTTTATCAAGTAAGTGATCTGATCCAAGAGTTGTTAAAGGCAGAGAGCGAATACCGACTACCTCGTTATCCTGGATGAGTTAGGCTACATTAATCTTGGCGCAGGCAGTCCATTAATTTTCCAGTTCTGCTCTGATCGCTATGAACGTGGCAGCCTGATCCTAACCACAAACCTAGAATTCGGTCGTTGGGGGGAGGTGTTTGGAGATAATGCCTTAACCGTAGCTTTACTAGATCGGATAACCCATCATGCCCATGTTATCCCTTTCATTGGTGAATCCTATCGGTTTAAGGAAAGCAGAGACAAACTGGAGTAATTAATTCTAGAGAAAATGAGCTAATGTTCCTGAAAAAAGAACCGCTTTGGGGTAGACTTGACATGGGACCCTACGGGGGATGCTTCAATGGGTCGAGGGCTGTGTAAAATAATATTTAAAAAGAAAAAAGGCTCGACCTAAATCGTGAGAATTTAGGAAGAAGCCTTTTTAATAATAAATACGGTATTATATGATAAACCCAGAGGATATTTCGCCAAAAATTCTTCGATTGTAATATTTTTTTGGGGATGTTTTTTCATAATTGTGACAATATCACTTCCGATGTCATATTGACCCTGAAAATTATCCAGTACTATATCAAATATAAGAGTATCATTTTTATTAAAAAAAGCTTCAATTATTTTCTTAATTTCCGTTTCGTTGTTCGTTTTACTATCTGCATAAAATTCACAAGAGCATCCCCGAGTTATTTGATAGTAATTCTTATTTTCGATCTTATGGTAAACCTTATTAGAAATTTCCTTAATTCGAATATTGTAATTTGTTAAGTTTTTACTAATTAAGATCTCTTCAATAGGTTCTTCAGCTATTACCGTTATAAAGTAACACATAAATACATAAATCCTCCTATATAAATATTGGAAACTTATTATTTTGCAAGCTTCTACCCTTTTCCATTTGAAAGGGTAGAAGCATTTGTTATTAATGTAAAAAAATCCTTTAGTAAATTACTCGAACGAATGTCCACCAACTTGAACCCAGAGATAGGTACAATGCCAATGAGGCCGATTATTCGGCATGTCATTTAAATCATGCCCAGAATGCCAAACGGGGCTACTACCAATAGAATAGTAATCAGCAACCCAATAAGCGTCTCCCGGGATAGGGGAGAAAATGTTCCCGCCGTTTCTCACTATAGATGCTGCGGAGTAAAAGTCTGTCGTTCCTCCAACTGTTATACCCCCACCAGGACCCCAATTCAAGAACGCTAACCAATAACGCGGTCACCTAGTTTGCGATTGTATTACATTTATGGAAACTAATGAAATATTTCTATACTTTTTGATTAGCCACATTGTCTTGGTCTCCTCAAAGAAGCTATTATAAATAACATTATCCTAGATTTCCCACTTTGTCCTCAGTAATTTCACCAATTGGTCCTCAGTAATTTACGACAAATAATTACGCACTTCGATTTTATAAGTTGAAATTGGTAAATTTTGGTCCAACCCATTTTGAGCATGCATAAAGTGGAAAATATTTATTTATTAAACTCCCTGAAAAATAATTTTCTGGACTTCCACCGACCGATCTGGTACTCTAAACGGCTCTTTCTCAAATAAGATGACATCATCCGGCAAGGTCACTCATTTTTAGGACATTATAGGCATTTATCAGTTCAATACCAGCTCGTCCTCCACCTCTACGATGCTTCATTTTAATTCTGCTATTCATGCCTTCCGATGGCCCATTGCTAATGTCTTTATATATCAAGCTATTTTTTACAGCTTCATAATCATCAAGCAGCCCATTTGCATATTGTGCGAGCGGAGCAATTTCACAGCCTTTGTATTTAGTAATAAAAAAGTCCAATTCAACGGTACTATAGTCATCAAACACTTTATAGCAATCGCTCAAAAAAATCACAAGAATCATAATCACTGGATACAAAGCTACTGTTTTTTCAAAAAGTTTTTTTT
>NZ_JUEE01000076.1:0-6122 GCF_000802135.1 Desulfosporosinus sp. BICA1-9 | reverse complement strand
TTGCCATTGCCAGTATAAATTTGCACTAATCCTTGGGAAAGATTTGACATCGTTACACCTTCCGTATCCATTTTTCAAGCTGGGGATGTATATACACAACATTAGGGGAGGTTAGTATTTCCGGAAACCGCTCCAAAGTTTGTCGATTAAACGCAATCGAAAAAAATAACTTGATAGATGACTTTTCATCGGTTGCTCTTAGTTCTACTTTATCAGGATAAAAGTAATAAACATAGCTGCCATCTCGCCAGGAGATTTCTAGTTCCCCTAGCTTTACACAGATTATTCCAAATTCCTCTACCTTCACAAAGGATACCCCTGTGAATCCTTGTTTAAATCGTTCAGCTTCCAAGGCAACCTGTCCAACTTTAAATTGGGATTCCAACAATTGTTCTACAATGAGTCGGGCTGGGATAGAAATGTCTTCAAAAACCCTGCGCTCACTGCGCAATTCAACAAGCATTCGCTCAAATTTTTGAACATGGATCGAACGCACCAGTTGAGCCTTCTTTAAAGCCTTTTCAAAGGTATGATATACATCTTCCAAGCATTCGAGGAGTATTGAATCTTCTTCCCGCATGATAATCCCCCCCATCCCTCCCTTTATTCAGAGAGACATTCTATAACTTCATTCTAACTGAACAACAATGATTAATAAAGCTAGATTTCCATTATTTGAGGAAATATCTTGCATTTACTTTTTCTTGCGCAAACGTTTAGACACCCTTTGAACTCTTAACTCAATCCAATCTGTTGCTACTTCAGCCTCGCGACCCTTTTCGAGAGCCTTCCAATAGCAATTGAGGGCATCACGAAAATTACTGCGTTTTTCATAAAACTCTGCCAAGTGTACTAATGCTTCTAATGTAAATTCGCTACGAACTTGAAAGACCTCATCTGACTTGTCTTGAAATTTCAGCGGACCTTCCTTGCGCTCCTGAATTTCTTTGAGAATGGCTAAAGATTGCTGAACTTCGCTAATTCTAAGCTCATCATCAAAGGATTCAAAGAGGTTTAAAGCTTGGAGATAATATAATTCAGCCTTAGTAAAATCCAGGGTAAGGAAAAGCAGACCAGCCAAATTCTGATACCTTAAGGCAAGGTCAATATCTTGTTTAGGATAAAACCGGATCGATAATTCCAGATAATATTTGGCTTCCTGATTATTCTCTAAGAACTGCTCGATTTTACTTAAGAAATAGCAACTTTCACTAAATACCTCACTTGTTTCAAACTTTAAAGAAAGTGCCACTGCCCTTTGTTGACAATCAAAAGCTAAGAGCATTTGGTTCTGCTCAAAGTAAAGTAAGGCTAAGTATTGAAGTGTTGTTGATAAAGGGACTAAATCAGCTAGCTTAGCAAATAGCTGACAGGCGTGCTTAAGGGTTTCTAGGGCGTCATTAATTTGCCCCTGTCGAAAGTACAACTCGCCTAACAAAAGGTCCAATTCTGCTACCCCTTTAAGAAAACCGTACAAACGACAAAGTTCTTGGGCCTGTGAAAACGCTTGCTTAGCTCTGATCCATTCTTCGAGGGCAGTATAAACTTGGCCAAGATCAGCATAGAGCATGCCCAACCTTAACTGTGGGGAGGAACTCGGATAAATCGAGATCGCCTGGCGATATTCTTCGGTTGCTTCCTGAAGTTTTCCCTTTTTAACCGACACACTGGCTAGCCCCGCCCAGGCTTCAGCCATCCCTTTAGCATTCTCGACTTCCTGACAAATACGTAGCGCTTCCTTAAAACCCTCTTCCGCAAAGTCTAAATTACCTAAACGGACTCTTACTGTTGCTAATAATCTTAATGTAAAGGCAACAATTTCGGGAACGCTTAATTGATATGCCTTCAAAAGACCCTGAATATAATATGTTTCTGCTTTTAGATACTGTTCTTCCCCAAGACACTGTGTTCCATCCTCCATAAGATTCCGCCAAACAAATAATTCCCTATCATGCATATTATCCCCTCCGTGTCTGCTCCATCATATGCACGAGTCGATTTATTGGGCATATCTTAAAAAGAATTAATGCTTCTGCTTCAGAATCCTCGAATTACGGGTCAGGTCCTAGAATACATGTAAAATATACTATTTTAGAAATTTAGGACGGACTAGCTTGTAACCTAGACATAAAAGTCGAATTATGATAATCTAGAATTATGAAGGGGGTGTTTGACCTTGACTACTTATCGTCCGACTCAATCTTCTAATTATTGGATAGTTGCTCTTAAATTCATTATTCTAATTTTAGGTCTGTATATTTCTGCCCTAGTCCTGAGTAAGGTATTTACGTTTGTCTTTGCGATTGCTTTTTTTCTAATTCGTATCATTGTTTTCTTCGCAGTTACCTTGATCGTCTTACACTTTTTCCTTAAATTATTGTTTAAATTAGATTTGATTGGTTCAATTTTCGGCAAACGCTTTTTCCAACGGTAGTTCTACTCCTTTGATAATTATATTGAGTTACACCCCGAATAAATATTAAACGCCTTTTAGGCGTTTTTTTGTTTTACTCCTCATGAACTTGTTAACGAATGAATATCTTTTAGTCGAAGGAGGAGTGCCCAATGCGGATTATAATTTTCAAACGTCCATCCTGGCGTAATATTGCTCTCTGGGGAATCCTATTATTCGTTATGGTCTCGTATCGAGAAAATGTGACGTCAGTTTTCTCTGGAAAATTGAAACCTATTTATTCTGTCAATGTTAACACTCCAGCAATCGGTCTCACCTTTGATATCAGTTGGGGAGAGAAGACTGCAGAACCCATATTGGATATTCTAAAAAAAGAAGGTGTCAAAGCTACGTTTTTTCTGTCTAGTCCTTGGGCAGATAAACATCAACCACTGGTGATGAGAATGGTAGCGGACGGCCATGAAATCGGTTCACACGGAAACCGGCATATCGATCTTGACACCTTAGGAACGGCTGAACTAGAAAATGAGATCATTAAGTCACAACAAGTCCTCGAAAGAATAACTCAGCAGAAAATTCGCTTAATCCGTACTCCAAACGGTGCCTATAATAATAAGGTTATTGCTACGGCCAATCAGTTAGGATATCGTGTCATCCAGTGGAGTGTTGATTCTCTCGATTGGAAGCGACCCGGCTCGAATGCTGTGATTAATAATGTACTCAATGGCAGCCGAGCAGGGAGTGGAGCTAAAGCCGGAGATATTATCTTATTTCATGCTTCTGACTCGGCGCCTGATACAGTTCAAGCCTTACCAGTAATTATCCAACAACTAAAAAATAAAGGTCTTAGCTTAATTCCAGTGGGCGAATTACTTGCCAAGGCAAGCAGCACTTGGCCACCTGAAAGTAATTTGAAAGAAGAACCCGTCGCCCCAACTCACTAGCTCATAAGACAGCCATAATTCTTTGATTTCGGCTATAACGAGCGTAATACTCCATCGGCATTTTGTCGCTCTGAAAGCTGTTCTAAGGCTTTTTGGGCATCCACCTGCACCTGACCCTCAAGCCCACTTTTTAGGGCAAGTTCAAGCAAGATCTTACCCTCTTGCAACTGCCCTTTCTTTAGAGCGTTGATTCCATTCAGATAATTAATACTGGCATCCCCTTGGGGAAGTTCTTTTAATAAGGCTAGACTATCTGCTAAGCCTAGCGTATTATTTTCATGAATTGCCAGCACAGCCCTTTTTGTCAAGTATAATGAATTCTGTGGTCTCCAGGTTTGGTTATCGATATATTGGCTTAGTTCTAGGGCTTTTGCTCTTTGACCTTGAGCTATTGCCAAGTCAAAGGCCACTGACAAACAGGCCGGGTTGTTGGGTTCCAATTGCTGAGCAACTTCGAGCTCCACTTTGGCTGACAGATTATCTTCCAGGAGCAAAGCCGCTTGAGCTAGGGTTAAATGCCTTAGGCATTGTTCTTGACGAGTCATGGACTGCCAGTCAGCTTCTGACTTAGCTAAAACTTCTCGAATCTGCTTGGCATCTCCTTTAGCAAGCGCTAGGACTCCCTTTCCAAGCTGTTTACGTGGAGAAGAACTCATTGTTTCTAATAAATTCTGGGCTTTGGTAAGGTTTTCTGCTTGTAAATTGAATATCACTAACCATAACTGATGTTTTTCGTCTTGATATGCTGCTAATCTTTGCTCGACATCCTTGATTCCTAGGTTAAGCTCTAACCATAGCCTTGTATCGATTATGAGTGCTAACTTATTTAATGGACCACCATATTTGTCCATCCACTGTAATTCGTCTTGAACATTACGCATGTTGTAATCACTTTTCGCCTGTTTTAAGCGCTCCATACGAAATACAAAAGGCCCCACGGCGAACATAATAAGGATAGCCACTATGAGTGAAAAGGTGATCTTCCATCGTTTATTTGAATTCCGTTTGATTCGTTTCACTGTCCAATCCCTCATTCCAATCTAGGTCTAATGTCCTTTCCATGATGAAAAACCTTCCCCGACAACTTCTGGCACCTCAGAAATGGCTACGAATGCCTGAGGATCTTGCTTATTAATGATTTCTTTAATCTGAGATAATTCTGTTCGGTTGATCACACAATAAATAACTTGTTTAGCTTCCCCAGAGAAGGCTCCAGTCGCTTGAAAAAGCGTGACTCCACGCTCTAGCTTTGCCATGATTTCTTCAGCGATCTTTTGCGGATGGGTCGTGATCACCATAACCGATTTTGAATGGCTCAAGCCTTCTTGGACAAGATCTACGACACGGGTTGCAATAAACATGTAAAGCATGGCATACATGGCCATTTCCGGACGAAACATTATAGCGACTCCAATAAAAATAGCGGCATCGATGCCCAATAAGATTTGACCTACACTGAAGGGAGTTGTTCTGGCAAACAAGACTGCCAAAATATCGGTACCACCCAGCGAACCTCTAGAACGGAAGACAATTCCCATGCCTATGCCGGACAGTACCCCGCCGTATATTGCAGCCAGCAACGTATCATGGGTTAAGGCAGGTAAGTGCGTGGTAAGGGAAAGCATGGCTGAGAGCATACCCACACCCACAATACTGAAAATCAGGAAACTCCGCCCTACCATACGTAGACCCAGAATAAACAGGGGCAGGTTTAGCAGAAAGACTGCCCAACCAACAGGCCAATTAAATAAGTAGTGTAGTATTATGGCAATACCTGTAAGCCCACCATCGGCAATATGATTGGGGATGATCAGAGTATTAATACTGACACTTACAATCGATGCCCCAATGACGATCCCTATAAAGTGCTTTAACCATTGCCAAGTAAGATTGTTTCGAAAACGTCTCCAGTCCATTTAGGTCCCCCATTCAAACAATAACTACTCGTTCATCTTCATTGTCATTATTCATCTTTGTTATCTTGTTCATCTTCGTTGAATTATACTGCAAAGTTCGAAAGGCGACAAATATATAACTGTCATGAATACTTTAATATATCACTGATTGGACGTGGGAATCAATCCGCAAGTCAGTATAATGCTTGACAAAACCCTCGTTTTTGAGTAGAGTAATAAAGTATTCTTGATAAGCGCTCGTAGCTCAGTGGATAGAGTGACGGTTTCCGAAGCCGGAGGTCGCAGGTTCAAATCCCGCCGGGCGCACCATAAAGAAAAACTTAGTGACAACTCAGGTTGTGACTTTGTCGTATTCTAAGGGTTGGAATTAATTATTCCAACCCTTCTTTGGTGTGCTTAGCCTAATGCGATGTGACAAGCCCCAAAATAGCTATTACCCATCAATCCTTATAATTTCAGCAAAGTCTGTAGATCACGTTTAATTTTAGTTAAGCACTCAGTCAGGTCCTTGTTATCATAACTATTGGTAATTCCATAATGGGTTAACTTATCATCACCGAAATCCACACTATCCGCTAAAAACCTTCTACACAATTCCTGATAATTAGGTTTTAATTGTTGTTTTTCTCTATGGATTGCCCTTTCTAAACGAATCTCATCTTCTAAGTTAATATAAATTGGGACCACATTAGGAGTGCCAAAATATCCTGCGAGATGTTTATAACCCTCTAATGTACCGATTATGATATAATTCTCATGTTCTAACTGAATTTGACCATCATCAATCGTACAGTAAACCCAAAGGCCATTCACTGTATTATAAGCCCTTTTTTCAATGATTAATCCTGC
>NZ_JUEE01000075.1:0-42917 GCF_000802135.1 Desulfosporosinus sp. BICA1-9 | reverse complement strand
GAAGCAGAGTCGTGATGTAAGACAAATCAGTCATCCAGAGCTTCACGACCAAATGCCAGTCATCATTAACGATGACAAAGACCCCGCCGGAATAATGTTGGCGGAGACGAAGGAGAACGGAATCCTGATATGTTTTATGAGAAACAAGTATTGGCTTCAAACAGATCACCCCATATTTTGTAATCAAAGGGATAAAACCCCTCGTCACGCGATTATGGGGGCGTTTTGGGAAAGTCAAGTAATTCTGGCCGTTTTATGGCAGATTAAGAAAATTTTTATTACTAGTGAATTTCCAGTTCGACTGTATGAAAAAGCAAAATTCCTCCCACTAAAGTAGGAGGAATGCTATAAGGTTGGTTCAAGGAACCCCTTGGCCCAACCGCCTCGGCGAATGCCGAGAGTCTATTTAAGTATGAGGAGGGACGCATGAACCTTGTTTTTTGGCGCTACGTACTTATTTTAAGCTTGCTCTATATTTTTTGGGGCGAGTTTTTCGTTTCGGGTGGTATACTCAATCAATTGGGCATCAATTTTGCTCTTTTTTATCCACTGGGTTTTCTAGTAGGTTATTGCCGCCAATATGAAAATTGGCGTTCCGCATACCTTGCGGCTTTGATATTTAACCTATTATCTTATGTAATTGCTAGTTTGCTAGAAATTCCTATTGAAAGCTTAATCATGATTGTAATAGATTATGTCAGCCTCTTCGTTTTTCTTAAAGCTGGAAGGTATATAGGGCAACGTGCTCAATCTAAGGAGTGATAAGTAAGTATGCGAATTGTTATAGCCCCAGACTCTTTCAAGGGTTGTTTAAATGCCAATGACGTGGCGGCTGCAATGAGTAGGGGGGTCCAGCGAGTTTACCCAGAAAGTGTGATTGATATGATCCCTATGGCAGACGGTGGGGAAGGTACGGTCGAGGCGATCCTTAGCGCAGCGGATGGGGTCAAGGTCAAAGTCAAGGTGACAGATCCGCTGGGACGACCGATTGAAACGTCTTATGGTCTTATCGACTGTGGAGCGACAGCCATTATTGAAATGGCAGCAGCTTCAGGGCTTCCTCTTTTGCGCGATGATGAACGTAATCCTCTCGTGACCTCAACCTACGGAACCGGCCTACTGATACGGGACGCGTTGGAGCGTGGAGTCACTAAAATTCTTCTCGGTATCGGCGGAAGTGCTACGAACGATGGTGGTGCCGGGGTGGCAACCGCGTTGGGGGTTAAACTTTTGGATGCTCAAGGACAAGAGTTACCTCAAGGAGGGGCTGCCCTTGCCAAGCTTGTTAGCCTAGATATGTCTGGCATAAATCCCCGTCTATCTCAGGTAAAGATTGAGGTGGCCTGTGATGTTCAAAATCCGTTGTGTGGTCCAGAGGGCGCGAGTGCAGTTTATGGTCCGCAAAAGGGCGCTCAGCCTGAAGATGTAAAAGTTTTGGATGCTGCATTGCAAAACTTTGGGCAGCGCTTGAGCAAAGTGGTGGGGATGAACCTTCTGGAATTAGCCGGTGGGGGCGCAGCAGGAGGACTTGGTGCTGGGGTGGTTGGATTTCTGGGAGCGAAATTACGACCAGGGTCACAGATTGTCTTAGAGGTGGCCAAGGCAGATGAGAAAATTAGGCAAGCAGATTTAGTGCTCACGGGCGAGGGAAGGACAGACTTTCAGACGGCATATGGTAAGGTACCAGTCGGAGTTGCCGCCTTAGCGAAGAACTATAAGGTGCCAGTACTTGCAATCTCGGGATCGGTGGAGGGGCCTCCGGATTTTTTAGCAGAACTGGGGGTTACTTGTTGTTTCAGCGTTTCTGAAGGGATTACGACTTTAGAGGAAGCTTTCTTAAAAGCAGAAGAACAGTTGGAGAGGGCAGTATGGAGGATTCTTTTGGTATGGAAGCTCGGGTATGAGGTTGCCCAAAAGAACCAAAAAGCGTAAATATTTATTGTTAAGCCCCCTTTGTAGGCAGGAAAAATATGGTATACGGAGAATGACTGACATAGAAGTTCATTTGTCCGCTAACATGGATAAAGGGGGGGATTTATAGTGACGGAAATGTCTCGAAGAGAACGTAAGAAAAAAGAGACACGCGAAAAGATTTTCTCAAATGCTATGCAACTTTTCCGTTTGCAAGGATTTACAGCCACCTCAGTCGATCAAATTACTCAGCAAGCTGATGTGGGAAAGGGAACGTTCTATAATTATTTTTCAACAAAGGAAGCTGTAGTGCTGGAATTTTCACGTCGTTCTTGGCAAGATCTTGTCAATGAGGGGCGTCAACAGGTATGTATGGATACTCGCCAGCGGTTAGGAAACCTTCTGCAAGATTGGGCTGGGTTCATGATAAAAGATCGTGAAATTGCTTGGGTTACTGTGCGAAATCGCGATGGGGCAGATTATGATTTGAGTTTACATTATGCCCTGATGGCTATTATAACGGTAGGACAACAAAACGGCGAAATCAGTCGTGAGTTCGAACCCGCTTTTTTAGCTGAAAGTCTAGAAGGTATGATGGTTCAACATTTCATGCGCTGGTTTGTTTCAGGTTCAGGCAATTTACATGAAGAATTAAATCATGCGCTGATGGTCTTTTTAGACGGTCTTTCGGAAAAGAAGCAAGAGGCGTGACATTCATATCCCTCCATTGTTGCTCATAGAGTACAGTGGGGGGATTTTTTATGTCTGCACGCTACTCGCCGAGGAGTCTTGGGCTTTGGCTGGGAGAGATGCCGGTCGGACCTCACAATGATATTTCGGATGTGCCAGGCGTATTAGTAGGGAATGTGTCATTAATTCGAGGAGTGGGTCCGTTAGATCCCAATGGAAGCGGTCCTGTTAGGACGGGTGTGACTGCTATTCTACCTCGCCCTGACCTTTATCGACAGCCCTGCAAGGCAGCAATTGACATAATAAATGGGTATGGGAAATCGATAGGAGTTCCTTTTATTCAAGAAATGGGGATTCTTAATTCCCCCATTTTATTGACCAATACTCTAAGCGTTCATGACGTGGGTCATGGTGTTATCACCTACCTTTTAAAGAAGTACCCAGAGATTGGTAACGAAGCACGGACCCCTAATGTGGTTGTCATGGAATGTGACGATTCTTATCTGAATGATATTCGCGGCCGACATGTTAAGCCCTTGGATGCCATCCTTGCCCTTCAACGGGCTGCGAGAGGACCGATAGAGCAGGGGAATGTCGGGGCTGGGGTTGGGATGTCCTGTTTTCAACTAAAAGGGGGCATTGGAAGTTCTTCACGCCTTGTTCGACAAGGCGTGAAAAACTATGTTGTGGGTATGCTTGCACTGGCCAATTTTGGTATTTTAAACGATTTTATTTTATCCGGTGTTCCAGTAGGGAAATTCCTTGCTCTGCAAGCTAAGGGGTACAATCCTGGATCGTTAATCCTGATAGGGATCACAGATGCACCATTATCACGCTGGCAATTGCAATTACTTGCGCGTAGGGCTAGTTTAGGTATGGCTCGGACGGGGTCTATTTCTAGCACTGGAAGTGGTGATTTTTGCTTAATGGTTAGCACCCATTGTAGTGAGGGCAACAATGGCAGTTCTTTATCAGATTGGGCCTTGGATGAATTCTTCAGAGCTGTGGTGGAGTCCACTGCAGAAAGCATTTGGAATGCTCTCTTTTTGGCTCAGACTATGGAAGGACGAGATGGAAATATTCGTTACGCCCTGCCGATTAGAGAAACGTTACAAATAATTCGAAGTTGGCAGGGAGGATTTTCATAGAATTTGTCATGATTTTCGCACTTAACGCGTAAACATCCTTAGGGAGAAAAGCTAAGGGAGGTTCATTGTGAGTATAAGCTGGAATATGATCTGGGAAGCTCATCCAGATGCATTTATAGTAAAAGATTTAAAGGAGTATCCAGACGATAAAAAAAAGGCCAGTCGCCTCCCAGTCCAGTTTGCTTATTTTATGGGCGGCGAGACCACGTTAAGAGTTGGGATCATTGCGAGTTCTTCAGTTCCACGCGAAGATGAATTCCTACTTGCCGGGTTACTATGGGGAAATCGACTCAGTAATGGCGCAAAAACAGTAATTTATTACGTAGCCCCTAATTTTTCAACTTCTTTTTTAACTGGACTCACTAAAATTGGGGGTACAATTTTTGCAAGAGCGGTTTACTGGCGTGAAAAACTCTCGCCTAGTTTATACCCCATTCCAGAGAAGCAAACTAGCAACCAACCTCGCTACGTCCTAGGAGAGGAACGGCCAGATTGGAAACGCTGGGCAGAGGGCTTAAATCCTGTGGTAAGGCAACAATTGACGACTGTGAAGTCATTCTTTAGTGATTTGACAGCCCGTAGGGTTCGTATAGAAATTAAACCTCAGAGCATAAGTTTCCTCTGGGGTCACTTTGAAATTGCTGAAGTGCGGCGCAAAGGGAAAAAATTTGAACTATCCACCAAAGTGAAGTGGTTAAAGAAAGGGGAACAAATGGTCAAGTGGCAAAAACAAGGCTGGGTGGATGCTTCCGGTTCACTAAACCCGGAGTTTTGCGCCACAATTGTCAGCATTCTGGATTACTTAGAATCTCTTGAGCAAGAAGGTAAACTTCGCACTCAAGACCTTTTGGCTTTGTTGCTACATCAGGGAGACGGGGTGTTAAAGTCACTCTGGGGGAGTCCGTGGTCTTGGCCGTGGCTTCCTAAGGAGCGTGCAGAAAACACGGTGATGGAGTTAGAAGAATGGTATTTTTATCAGTGGAATGGGCAGTTAAGTGTTGTATGCCCAATCTTTGAAAAGCCACTTACCAAAGCTGCTCAGAGTGTTTTGTTAGCGAGTGTTTTGGAAAGAAGCATGCTATTAGTGTTTGCCAAGGATGACAAAGGTAATCCACTAGTTTGGGATGGCCGTGTTCATTGGCTGACGGCACTTGGCAAGGAAGAAGAACTTCGGCGGTGGTACTGTTGGTTAACGGATGTGGATAAGTTTCCTATCTGGACGTTGCCAGAAAACTGGCAAGATAAGGGGATTTATGAACTAAATTGTCAGGGATCACTGTTAAATCATTCGCTTATGCAGAAAGGTTACTCGTAAACGTTGCTAAACTGGGAAAATCTATTAACACCTCGGTCCCACTTGATGCTGTAGATTCGGAAATGTGTAGCTTGCCATGATGGGCAAGTATAATTTGTTGTGCAATGGTTAACCCCAGTCCGGTACCTTCATTATGGGTGGAAAAGAAGGGATCAAGAACCCTTTTACGCAAATTTTCTGGAATACCTGGTCCATTATCGATAACCCTAATTCTTATATGAGATTCGTGTTCTGTGAGACGAATAATGACCTTCCCTCCTTGGGGTGAAGCTTCAATCGCATTATTGAGTATGGATAGAAGCGCTTGAAGAAGTTGTTCATGGTCCCCCATGATACAGACTGAATGGGATGAGAGTTCGAGCACAAGGGTTACACCTTTTCGATCTCTCAGGGGCTGAATTAATTGAGTTGTGGCATGAATAGTATCAGCTAAGCTAAGTGCTTTAATTTGTGGTGCTGAAGGACTCGTAATGAGGAGAAACTTGCCCAACACTTGTTCTAAGGTGTGAATTTCATCCAGAATAAGCTGTTGATACGGACGGTAGGACTCCGGCCATTGTTCGGGAGTAATCAGTTGCATAAACCCTTTGATGGTTGTCAAGGGGTTGCGAATTTCATGCGCCAAACCAGCAGAAACCTCATTAATAATGGCGAATTTTGCAACCTGTACATACGCTTCCGAGCGTTTTTTCTCTTCGCTGATATCGAAAAGCGTCAATAGTGTGCCCGAAGGAATGTCAAAGTTTAGTAAAGGGCGAGTTTGAAAACGCAGATGCATAATTTCTTTTTTCGAGTTCTTCCAGGTGAATTCGCCGACTTCCGGTAAACTAGTAGGTTGGAAATTATTCAAAATACCTAAGGCTTTAGAGATGGGTTGGCCAACTAATGAGGACTTAGATAAGCCTAATAAGTGAGTCGAACGAGGATTTGACTCGATAATCTCTCCTGTATTATCTATTAAAATGATGGCTTCATGACTATAGTCGACGGTTTTGACGATTGGAGGATTTTGCCACAGTAAGGCCCGCATAGTATTGATGTGATGTTGATGTCGTGCGCGTTCTCGAGTCTCCTTACGGTTGAAGAGAAATAACATGACGAAGAGAAAGAGAAGATGGACTATCAACATGGGGCTGGAATGAGAGGAGGGAGGATAAACTTGGCTGCAAAAGATAAGCAACAAAATGCTAAACATCCAAACTTTGCCCCAAGTACTGTACCAAAGTTCGAACCAAATAATAAGGGTGATGAAAGGTATGCAAATAAGTATCAAGTGAAGGAGGCCAGAAATAGGTAAAAAATCAACGCTAAAAATGAATATAATCATAATAGCGGTCAAGACAATAAAGATACTTTGTCTTAGTAGAGAACTCAACCGTAACTTTAGGGAAATCACAATTTTAATCTCCTTTCGGAAAACTATCAGAAACACACTATCATAGTTTATCATAAGTAGATGCAAAAAAATGTAAAAATAAGGAGATGTAATGTTTGGGGAAGTATATCTGATATAGGCTTAAACACTCAAATTCGTGACATTAGAATAAATATTCATACTCTAAAATCCGACAAACAAGGCAGAACTATGGTTATTAGTAGAAATGGCTCGGTATTTTTTAAATATTTAGATATTTCGTAATCAAAAAGAACGTTAAATTAACCCATTATGTAGTAAAGCATTAAAGTCTTCAGCAAACTTAAAGGATCAGTTCGTAAGAAAAATTATGCAACTATATAAGAAATATTGTATAATTATGCAAAAGACAAAAAGGAGCTATAATCAATGAAATTGCGTAAGGCACGAATAGCGGATGTAGAAGCGATGATGTTATTAATAAATAGCAACGCTGAACAAGGACTCATGCTGCCAAGATCAAGAAATATGCTTTATGAAAACATTCGCGAATTCTTGCTGGCTGAAGAGGATGACCAATTAGTGGGGGTTGCGTCCCTTCATATTCTTTGGAGTGACTTAGCAGAAATACGGGCGTTAGCGGTTGCCAGTGGCTACAAACGAAGAGGGATCGGAACCCAGATTGTCAGAGCACTTGAAGCAGAAGCGAAAGAACTGGGCTGTACGAAACTTTTTGCCTTGACTTATCAGCCTCAGTTTTTTAAATACTGTGGGTATGAAGAAGTCAGCAAAGACCAAATGCCCCAAAAAGTATGGACAGAGTGCATTAATTGTATAAAATTCCCCAATTGCGATGAGATAGCAGTGGGGCGCACTCTATAAATGGCTGTGTAGAAGCTGAATTGTCAATTGCTGTAGTGAAAAAAGATTTAATAATATAAGATCAACAAACATTATACCGAACCTTATGGTTCGGTATTTAATTTGTTGAACAATTTTTTGCTTTATTACATAAACCGTACTATGGCCTGCAAATAATGAAGACGGAGAGAGTTCAATGGAATTAGATTGGGAAGTTGAAAAGGGTCTCGACCAAGCACGGAATTTTGTCTCAGAGGGAGTAGAACAGATCTTATCAGAAAGTATTGACGAAGCCCATGGCGTTTCCCCCAGTCTTGGGGCTACGGCACTTGCTGATCTTGCTCTGCTGGCAGTCGGGAGAGGGTACGAGCTCCCCCAGCAGAATGGGGCCCAATGGTTAAAGCAGCATCAACATCAAGGTGGCTGGGGAAAGTATCCAGGTGACAAGCCAGACGAAGAGATAACTCAGATTGTCGGTATGGTACTTCAGGGGAGTCAAGGCGGATGGAGGGCGAAATTTAGACTTTTAGCTAAAGCACGGCAATTTTCTCATGTGATTCTATCGTTAGGGCAAAGGGTGGTTCCTGGCCTCGAGGGACCTACCCCTGAGGAAATATTGCTGCCAACGATTCTCGAAGAGAGGATTTTAGCCAAGTTACCACTCTATGGTCGGCCAGTCGTTGTTGCGGCGTCGCTGCTTGACTCGAACACACAAGAGGGCATTCAACAAGGCCTTGAATATCTTCTCAAGACACAAATGTCGGATGGCTCTTGGGCAGAGGATATTATCGCCACAAGCATGGCTATGCTCGCGCTTGTGATCAAAGGCAGTCATGTAGAACAGTCTCAAAGGGCTGCACAGTGGCTGGTTCGAAAACAGTATCCAAGTGGTGGTTGGCCTGCATTTGATCAGCTCAAAATATGGGCTATTGGATGGGCCTTAAGCGTCTTTTCTGAGACAACTCAAAAGCCTTCAGATATCCTATGGTTAAAAAAAGCAATCGATTGGTTAAAAAGGGGTCAGAATGAGGATGGGAGCTATGGCAGTACTCCCCCATTTACCCATCCAGACTTGGATGATACCTCGGTTGCTTTGATTGGTTTGCATCAGGCGTTAGGAGAACAAAATCAGTTGGGAGTTCTTCTGTTGAACTGTTTACAAAATAATGACGGAAGTTGGGGAACATTTCCCAGCTTTCAAGGAATACCTCCTCGGATTTCTTCGGAATTTCCAGTCTATATTCCTAGTGTCGACGTGAGTATTCATGTTCTCGAGGCATTAGGGCCTAGTCCGCGATCCCAAGATGAAATAATCTGGCGCGGATTAAATTGGATTTTAACTCAACAAGAGGACCAGGGTGCATTTCCAGCCACTTGGTATGAGGGGGCTGTTTATAGCACAGCTCAAGCTTTAGAATTATTCAGTAAGTTAAGCTTTCGTTGGAAACGCTGGAGTACTGCACGCAATATCTTGGGAGCAGGGAACAAAGGACAACTATTTCTTTTGAATGCTCAGGTTAATAATGGAGGTTGGGGTTCTGTAGTCGAAACAAGTTTGGCCATTTCAGGGTTATTGCGGTATTCGAACGTTGTTTCATGGGAAGTCTTTGAAAAAGGAATAGTAAACCTTCTCGCAGCCCAGAACAGTAACGGTTCTTTTAAACCATCTTACCAAGGGGTCTACGCAAAGGGCTGGAATTATGAAGAACCTTTATCCACGGTACTCACGGCCATTCGAGCTTTACAGAGGTTTCAACGCGTGCAACACATTAATAAGAGGGGGGGTATAAAGTTTTTTAGGTGACTTAATGCTATTAAAAACCCCTTAATCACCTACATAAGCGTTAGGTGGTTAAGGGGTAATTGATGTGCGTTTAATTTTTTGAATACTTAGAGAGGTCATATTAGAGATTATGAAGTATTATGTAATCTACTGACGTTGTTTAAGAATTGTATGGAGGAAATTCCATTGTAAGTCGAGATAGGCATTGGTCATCTCGTATTCACTGAAGCCTTTGGATATGAGATAGTCACGAGAGGACGCTTCAAAATCACGGATAAACCCTAGAATCTCTTCAGCATGAGTTGACAACATTTTTCACCCTCCATTTCAAAACGTAGATGAGTTTTATTCGATTTTACAAGAATATATGTCTATTCATTATTATATTAGTGACCTTTATCATTATTATAATGAATAGACTCTAAAAAAGGTGTTGGAATAGGGAATAAGCGTTGGGATTAAAAGGGTAAATATTGATGAACTAATAAGAATCATTGTTGTTTTTTGCAGAATGTAATAAATCTGACGGGCAATGACGCCAAAGTGTACAATCAAGTAGAAGGCGGTTGCCAGCTCGATAATGTCGTTTTGCCTGGGGAAGATTATTTAGAATGACATAACAATCTGCAAGAGAATGGTGAATACTGGCTTTATAACTTATCGTAAGCATTTTTTGAGTTATCCAATGGGCACCACTCTGGGGAAATCCATTTTGTTTGGCAAGATTTAAGCTATGTTCGAACATTTTTGCCGCTTCATGGGTTTTGCCTATTTGTTTAAGAATACGTGCTTGTGTCGAAAGCAGGAGCGGGTCGACTAAGGCATAGGGGTTCTCTCGTAAAACATAAAGCGCGCGTTTAGTGTTTCCTTCTTTAAGAAGGATGTCTCCAAGTGTCGAGCAGAGCAAAGGTGCGTGGCTGGGAAGGAACTTTTCTAGAAGTGTTATTGCTTGAGTCGGTTCTTGAAAGTAGTAATATAATTGACATGCAAAACGAGCAATCGACAAGGGGCTGGAGTCTTGAGAAATGGCATGAGCCATGCGTTGTGCGGTTATTCTCTTATCTGGAGGGTTAAAGTCTTTCTTCTGAAGCATGGCTAGATAGGAAATGCATAACCCGCTGACCAGAACCCAAAGAGCATATCTTAGGCCGAAGCGCCAGACAGTAATAACACTTGCCAGCATTGTAATTGTTGCCAAGAACAAAAAAAAATATAATTTTTGCACATAAACAATTTCTGGATCGTATTGCACTTTGCCCATCCCATCCCTCCTATTTATAGTTACGACAGAGAGAAGGTAAATAGAACCGGGTTCAGATTAACATAGCGCATAGCGTAGAGTCGGGGTGAAATTCCCACTTGAAGTTGGGTGTTTCACAATTAGCAGAATTCATAGTACGAAGGGAATATAAAATGAGCACTCCTAACGGAATGCTCATTAATAATTAGATTTTATAGGTGGCCCTAACCAATGTATTATAATCAAATTATTATTAATTACAAGAAATATAGTTGATTACAACTAAAAATTAGAGATTAAGTAAATTATCAGATATAAAAATAGTGAGAGGATTTCCGCGTCCGGAAATCCTCTTTTGCGCAAGGTCTAGTAAATTTGCTACTAAACTTTACTTATTTAAACCTTAACGCATAATTTGTCGAAAATCAATGTGTAAATTATAGGAGATTACTGTTAACAATACTTTTCAAGCATTACTCATTCGATTGATTCTCCTCATATCACTAGGATAATGGTTGCGCATAATAAAATCATAGGTAATCAAAATATTAAAATTTTAATGCAAAAGATATTGTAATTCGCTCAGATTTAGATTAAAATTGAATTATTAATGGTATGATGGCCTGACCACTTAAACAGGATATTGTGATTTTAAGGCTAAGGAGTATGTGGGTTCAATTATAGACTAACTTAATAATCATAGGAGGAATAACAAGATGGAAATTGATTCAGTGACTGAATTATATGAACGGTTTAAAGTCAAATTAGAAGTGGTATCTGGAGAATGCTATCGTGTGAAGACTGCAAATGAGGCTGGAGAATTGGTTTGCAAAGTTATGCTAGAAAAAGGGATTAATACTGTCGCACTTTTAAATGCTTCTATTTTGGAAAAAGGAAATTTTGCACAACAGATTCGTAAAGCTGGCATTACGGTACATACTGATCATTTTCGTGAAGTCACCCCTAATGCACAGGCTGGTATTACGCAGGTGAACTACGCCATTGCAGAACTTGGTACACTAGTCCAAGCGGATGCTGATGCCAATGTTGATCAGCGCTTGTGCTCTACTCTTGTTCCCATTCACATTGCTCTAGTTTCGACGTCGGCGATCATACCAACCTTAAAAGAGACGATGGCAACACTTCATCAACTACCCCAAATACCAGGGTTTGTGGGGTTTATCACTGGCCCTAGTAGAACCTCCGATATTGAACGTGTTTTGACGATAGGGGTACATGGCCCGAAACAACTTGTAGTGGTCTTTGTCGATGAGCAAGTAGAGGAAGTGATTTAATTGGCAGATAAACAATTTAAGAAGAAGATTTCAGAGGCGCTAGGAAATGATGTTTTACGTGGGGCTTTAGGACGTTTTGGAGATGCATATACGATAGCTCGCGCCAAAGCGTATGAAGGTTATGATTTCCAATCGATTAGTGACAATATTGCGGAAGTTAAGTCGTATGCTGCTAGCCATTTAGAAGAGATGATTGATCAATTTGAACAATCTGCCACTGCCCGGGGAGCGAAGGTTTTCCGTGCGTCGACTGGTGAGGATGCTAAACAATATATTCTTGACTTAGCCAAAGGTCAAGACGTTAAGAAAATTGTAAAATCAAAATCAATGGTTTCGGAAGAAATTTTACTGAATAAAAGGTTGATGTCTGAAGGTATCGATGTACAGGAAACAGACTTGGGAGAGTGGATTGTTCAGCTGGCAGGTCAACATCCTTCCCATATGGTCTTACCAGCGATCCATATGACAAAAGAAGAGGTTGCTAATGTTTTTTCCGGCCACTTACACAAGTTGAACCAACCGGTTATTGCTGAACTTGTTAAAACCGCTCGAGAAGAACTGCGTAAATCCTTTCTTGAAGCCGATATGGGAATTTCCGGAGCAAATATGGCTATTGCTGAGACAGGGACATTGATCATGCTTACCAATGAAGGAAACGGCCGACTAACCTCCACCTTGCCCCCCATCCATGTTTATTTAGTCGGCATCGAGAAACTCGTGCCTAAATTTGAGGATGCCACACATATCCTGCAAGCACTTCCAAGGAGTGCGACTGGTCAGCAGATTACGAGCTATGTGAGTATGGTAACAGGCCCGACTCCTGCCTATTACCCGGATGGAACGGTTAAAGATAAAGAATTCCATATCATTCTGATGGACAATGGCCGCCGGAAGATGTATAACGATGAGAAGTTTAAAAAGACCTTCCAGTGCATTCGCTGTGCATCCTGTCTCAATGTATGCCCAGCCTTCCAACTGGTGGGTGGGCATGTTTATGGACATATTTATACCGGTGGAATCGGAACGATCTTAACCAATTTCCTGAATTCTGAAAAAGATGCCCAAAATCCCCAAAATCTTTGTCTCCAATGTGGTAAATGTTCGGAAGTCTGTCCTGGAAAATTAGATATACCACAAATGATATTGGAAATGAGAAATCGGATGGGTGAAAAAGAGGGACTGACCTTCACTCAAAAATTTGCCCTAGATGTAGTATCTAATCGCCGATTGTTCCATTCCCTGTTACGTATGGCATCCGTTGCCCAAAAGCCATTCACTAAAGGGCAACCTGTGATTCGTCATTTACCCATGTTTCTCTCGGGCCTTACCGAGAAGAAGAGTTTACCGGCCGTGGCCAAGGTCCCCTTCCGTGATGTCTTCAAAACGGTTAAGCAAGACGTGAAAAATCCGAAAGGAAAAATCGCTCTTTATGCTGGTTGTCTGATCGATTTTGTCTATCCGAAGATCGGAGAAGGAGTCATAGTTGCCCTGAATGAAAAAGGGTATGAAGTCGTCTTTCCTGAGGGACAATCCTGTTGCGGTGCACCGGCTACCTACATGGGTGACCGCAGTAATGCGCGTAAATGTGCGATTATGAATATCGAAGCATTAGAGGCAGAAAAGGTTGATTATGTGGTTTCTGCCTGCCCAACCTGTACCCATGCGCTGAAGGAGAGTTTCAAAGAGTTGCTTCATGATGATCCAGGGTTAGCAGCTCGTGCTGAAGAGCTAAGCCATAAAGCTTTGGACTTTTCTAAATTATTGTCTGATTTGGGTGGTTTAACTCCTGGGGGCGACGGAGTACCGCTAAAAGTGACCTATCATGATTCTTGCCACCTGAAACGCTCAATGGGAGTTTTTGCCGAACCTCGCAAAATACTGACCGATACTTCTGGAGTGCAACTGATTGAGATGAAGGAATCCGATCGCTGCTGTGGTTTCGCAGGGTCTTATTCGATAAAGTTTCCCGAGCTATCCGGCCCTATCTTAGAGCGTAAACTTAATAATATTGAAGAGACTGGTGCAGATGTGGTCGTGGTCGACTGTCCTGGATGTTTGATGCAAATCTCTGGGGGTTTAGATAAGCAAAATCCTGACATTAAGGTCATTCATACAGCGGAACTCCTCTTAGAGAAACGAAAAAAATTGCAAAAAAACACTAAGAAATAGTTGGTTCAACATTATTAGTGTAAAAAATGTATTTTTCTACCAAGGTATTTTGGTCTGCTACCTAGAATTAAAACTAGTGTGAGCAGACAGCCTTTTATCCAAATTGTATGGCAATGTGTTGCCACGAAAGCGAGCGAAATCGCGTTGAAGGAGAAAGGTTGTTTACCAAGAGAGGAGAAAGAGGTTAGCCATTTTCTACCAATAACGTTATTTTTCATTTAGTGGACTTAAAAAGAGCGATTCAGAAGATTGATGGATGATGAAGAGGTAAGAATGAATTATCGCTACGTGACTTCTTAAGAGTCTAAATGGAACGTTTTTATGGTTTGATGGGGACCTGTTTCCAAAACCTCACAGAGAACATTGCCCTCCTTATGAGTCTGCAGCACAATAAGGAGGGCAATCTCAGGGATTGCACCTCTGGAAAACAGAGTGGGCCGTTGCGAGAGCTGAGAGCTATTTGAGATCCCCAGGGGAGATGGAAATCCCTTGGGGATTATTTTCTCTGGGGCAGATTAAATGCATGATGCCTATCTGATGTAGGTATTGTGGATTAAGTTCCTAAAGATGGGAATATTATTGAGTTGAACGTAAGCTTCTCAGAACTGGAAGGAATTCAGAAGAAAAGAGAGAATAGTATAGGGGAAGTAGGAAACAATAGATAGCTCGTTGGGTTTGAGATCTCAATAGGAGGACATGAACGTGATCCAAGCCATTCTTTTTGACTTAGAGAAAACGTTGACAAATGTAGATTATGCCAAGTTCATGCAAAATTTCCTTGGTATTTTAGCGCCAAGATTTGCGCATCTTCTTTCGCCGGATAAGTTTTCCAAACAATTATTGAAATCGATAGAAGTCACTCAAAAGGAACCTAAACCTGGGCAAACTAATATGCAGACTTTTTATGATGATTTTTGTAAAGTCACGGGTCAGTCAATTCTGACACTTAAACCATTATTTGATGAGTTTTATGCTTCGGATTTTCCTGCTTTGCGCTGTTTGGTTCAAGTTAACCCTCTTGGAGTTAAAGTAGTAGAGTACGCTATTCAGCAAGGCTTTTTAACTGGAGTTGTGTCGAATCCGATCATGCCTTTAACTGCCATGCAGGAACAGGCCCGCTGGGCGGGTCTCGTACCAGAACATTTTAAAATCATTGCAGCCATGGATAACTTACATTATTGTAAACCCCATATCGAGTTCTATCGAGAAATCGCCGAGAATCTTCGCGTTAAACCGGAAAGCTGCCTGCTGGTTAGCGAAAATCCTGAAGATTTAATCTGTCGAGAACTGGGAATGAAAGTCTTTTTTGTTGGTGCGTTAAGTTCTGAGGTTCAGTCGGATTATTTTGGACAACTTGACGATCTCCTCCGAAACATTAGTCTTGGGAGTTTGTAAAGGGTTAATCGGATCATCAGAGTAAGAAAGGAAGGAAGGATATGCGTGGTGAGTTTTTGCCAGTTCGCACAGTATAAAACGGGTGAAAGGCTAGACCAAGCGTTTCCATCTGTCCGTATGGCCCAATTATTCTATGAATTTCTTGGCCGCTATAAGGAGTGGAGACTCGCTAAACTTCAAGTGATGATTGGGACGGTTATTCTTTTCTTCTTAGGGTTAGTTGCTTTGCTTATTCCTTGGTTTTTGCCGAGAGTTGGAGTATTTGTGAGTTTAGTGATGCTTATTCTTTTCTGTTTGGCAATACGATATTATCTGGAAGTAAACGAGCGAGCCAGTCATTTATACATTAATGTTCATATTTTGCATCATCATTTGAGCGGTAAGCTGGAGGTGGGGTTTTGTGATCATCACGAACCTTGCCATTGTGTAGAGAATTTCCGGGGCTTTGCATTGCAGCATTACAGGATTTCCTTTGACAATGGATTCTTAAGATAAATGGATATGCCAATTTCCACTTATAAATGTGGGAGTCTTAAATGGAGATACTAGAGCAGCGCTATGCTCTTAATAAGAACTTTTATGAAAGCAAATTGGCAAAAGTAATAAAAAAATGCTACAATAATTCAATACATACATTGAATCAATAATTAAATGGGAGGGTTTTTAATGAAAAAATATGTTTGTTCAGCATGTGGTTATATTTATGATCCTGAGGCCGGAGATCCTGATTCTGGAATTGCACCAGGCACAGCTTTTGAAGATATCCCAGAAGATTGGGTTTGTCCACTTTGTGGAGTAGGTAAAGATATGTTTGAAGTCTCAGAGTAAACTCGTTCTGCTAAAGCTGACATTGAGACTTCGGTGAGGGATTCTACTCCCACCGAAGCAGAATAGTTAGACACCCACTTCGAAAAGTGGGTGTCTAACTATTAATAAACCGTTATTAATCCCTTAATATAGACGGCTAACCCTACGATGACAGATTAAAGAGGCAGTACAAACTTCGTTGTACCGCCTCTTTTCGTCGCATTAGTCTTATAGTTCCATGATAGCCGCTTCATCTCGATCAAGTTTTTCCATGCATACTTTCAGGCGATTGCGTAGGGCAATATCGCTTACGGCCTCTCGCATTTGGCGCATCAGATCAATGGTGCGTCGGAAAACGCTGATAATATCTCCCTCGTCTAGGTTACATAACGCTTGAACTTCCACAAACGTACTGCCTTGGCTCCAAGCATAGGTAATTCCTGCGACTCTAGGGTCATATCTTACTGAGTCTTGGCCACAAACACTTTGAAGGTATTCTACGAAAACTTTGACAGGTTCAGAATCAAAAACTGTCGTCCGGTGAAACATATCGTTTTTTCTTGCTTCGAAGTCAATACTAGACAGCAAGGCGTTAAGTTGGTCGTCATCAAGTTGCGGGAAAACGTCTGAGTAAATTAATTCAGTTACCAGGAGTTCTTGGACATAAATTCGACTGGCACAAGTGCCACGGGCTAAAAGCTCATCTCCCCGCATATACCCTAGCTGGCGGAGATGATTTTTTTTGTATTCAAATTCCTGAAGAAAGGCATTTTCTTCAGGAAGAGCGTCTAAGGCCTTTTGAAGCTCTTGTTGTTGTTGTTTAATTGTAAGGAAAGATTTACTTTGACTATGGCAGTTTTCTTGCTTTTCTGTGGGGCAACTCTTAGGAGAAAGGGATAAAAGTTTTTCCCAAGTGCGAATCTTACGGGCCATTTCTCGTCCGTAAACACGAGACTGCTTGCGGGGGCCTAAAGCCTTGAACGTTTTCTTAAGTCTCTCTAATTCCTTCCGTTTAGGATGGTGTTTAAGCGGACACTGAAATGATCCAACCTCTTCGCAGAGATGTTGCGCTCCAGCGAGCTGTTGTTGGATTTGCGCTAACTGAGTGTGAAGGAAATCAGAACTCAGGCGATAGCTATAGGCTGCAAAACTTTTTTGAAAGTAGATTTCGATTTGAGCTTGGGTTAGGGTTGCCGTGAGATTGAGAACAGTATTATAGGTAAGTCTAAATTGACTGGTTAGCGGTTCAAGACGATTTAATTGAAATTTAGGGGGTGGACTTTTTTCCATATAGGCTAAATCGACTAGGGCAAAGGAGAAGCCTTTTTCATCAAGACCGCGTCGTCCCGCCCGACCGGACATTTGAAAAAATTCATGATTGGCAAGCGGTCGAAAGTTTCGTCCATCATATTTATTCAATGAATCGAAACAGACTGCCTTGACGGGATAATTTATGCCCACACTAAAGGTTTCTGTGCAGTAGAGTACTTTGATGAGGCGTTCTAAAAAGAGTTCTTCAACTATAACTTTTTGGGAGGGGAGTAAGCCAGCATGATGATAGGCGATTCCCTTTGAACACAAGCGCTTGAGTTGCCTTGTCGATGAGGACCAGTCTACTTCTGAACCGAAGCTTTGAAGAAATTTGTCTTCAACGGTTCGACGTTCGGTCGCTTTTAAGTAATTGCCGATGGTGGCTAATTCCATGGCTTTTAAGGCACATTGTTTGCGACTGAAAACAAAGAAGAGCGCTGGGAGATGTTCACGCTGGATTGTGCGAATGAGGTCTAAATGAGTCGTTGGGCCAAAGGGATTTTCATCATTGATTCGATCTTTGAGTTTCCGGCGATAGTAACGCCATAGCTGGTCATAATCCACAAGGCCGGTGTCCTTGGTGTAGTAATAATATTCTAGGGGGACCACCCGATTGTGTTCTTCGATCAAAGCTACATCTTCATGTCGAATGGACTCAATCCAATCTACTAAATGTTTGGCATTAGCAATGGTGGCACTCAAACCCAGAATCTTCATTTTAGGGGGTGCAAGAATAATAGACTCTTCCCAAACAGTGCCTCGTTCTTCATCATTTAACCAGTGAATTTCATCAAAGACTATATGAGAAACAAACTCTAGGGCAGGGTCTTCGGTAATGACTTGGTTGCGAAAGACCTCTGTTGTCATAATGAGCAACGGAGCAGTTGGATTAAGAACAACATCCCCAGTCATGATCCCTACTGCATCTTCGCCAAATTGTTTTTTGAAGTCTCTGAATTTCTGATTACTGAGAGCTTTAATGGGTGCCGTATAGATCACTCTTAAGTGTTCGTTCATGGACTTTTCTATTAGATAATCCGCCACTAGGGTTTTTCCTGTGCCGGTAGGTGCAGCAACAATGACGGATTTTCCGGCATCAATTGCATCGAGGGCCTCTTCTTGAAAAGGGTCTAGGGCAAAATCGTGATAGATGCGCTTAGACATAGTAGTCAGCTCGTTTCTGATGTCATTTTGCTAATTTTAACAAAGCAATCAATAATGGTCAAATTTAGCACCGTTATGGTCTGAATGGTCCCTTGAATCCATAGGATGAAACAAGAGACGAGGCTAGGGGGGATCAGATGTGTCTTCAATACGGTTAGAGATTGAGAAGGCCATGGGACTCAAGTTCCCGGAAAGACATGGAGAAGTGATTATACGGTTTGAGGAATCTGTAGAAATTCCCTCAGCGGCTGAAGCGCTGATGCGGGGATTATATCACGATCCTGATCGCGTGCGCCAAGGATTTAAGGTTTTGCATCAAGAGACGGGGTCAATCATTGATATTCTCATGCCACGACGCTCCCGGTTACGTGAATGGGCTGATGCTCTTCCGGATCGTCCTAAAGAAGCGGAATCCTTCTTAAAAGAAACGACTGAGCAACTTTTAATCAGAGAGCAACGCTTGGTTCAAGCCGAGCGAGAGTTAGTGGGTCAATTGCAGGAAAGCGGGTTGGATGACATCTATCCAATTCCTTTAGCGGCATTTGGAATTTGTACTTATCGAGATCCAGCAGTTAAGATCTTTCTCAAGCCTCTTGGCCGATTTTCAGAACTAATGCAAATTAATCCGGACACTTTGCGACAAGCCGTGCGCGTTCATTTCCTGTTCTTACTATTATTGATAGCCGGTGCGGATCTAGATGGGCAAGTATATGTAAGGGGTGGAGAAGAAAAAGATATATATTGGTTAACTAGTATTTACACGATTCGGTATTTAAGGAGCCAATCTGCAGAATTGATCCAAGGTTATCAAGAGTGGGTTAAAGCCTGGGGTGGTAAACTGCCAAACCAAAGTATGCTTAATGAACGAGAGTGTGAAAAAACTCGTGCTGCCATGGTTTTTTGGCGCCGACAGGCGAATATTAGCTGGGAAGAATGTTGGCGAATCATAAACCAACTTGAACAACAACCAAGCGGTAGCAATGCCCTGGTCTTTAATTAAGGCCAGTCTGCTAACTCGTGAGGTTTTATGATTTCTAATCGATTATCTACTAGTTTTAGAATTCCAGAGCGCTTCCAGCTGTTGATGGATCGGTTGACGCATTCACGAGAAGTCCCAATCATGTTAGCTAAATCTCGATGTGTGAGAGAAGCATCTATAAAAATAGGCTGGCCAGGATTGTTGGCTGGTTGTGCTAGGCGAAGGAAAAGGGCAGCTAGAATTCCGGCGGTTGAACGATTCGTCAAAATTCGGATGAATTCCTGGGCGAGTCTTAAGCGTCGGCTTAAGGTGCGAATGAGGGCTAGTGAAAGAGCAGGATTAGATTCCAGAATATGGGACATTACTTCGTTATGCAGGACTAATAAGGTGCTATCCTGCAGGACTTCAGCGGTTGCTGGGTAGGAACCGGCTTCGAGAAGCAAAACCTCGGCGAAACAATCATAGGGACCACACCAATCAAGAATCTGTTCTTCACCTTCAGGGGTTGATTTACTAAGTTTAACTTGCCCAGAAAGGACAAAATATACCGATGAACCAATCTCACCTTCTACAAATAATAGTTGCCCCCGACGATAACGGCGCTCGATTAAATGTGGGAGAAGGGGGGCTACATCACTGGGGCTTAAAGACGAAAACAGAGAAAAACGGAGAAGTTCTTCAGAGTTGAGCATAAAAGAAAGACCTCCTTTCTGAATTTAAGTTCTCAGTTAAATCTTTTTTTTGGATGATATAAACGTGCTATAATAAACTGATACAGAGGTCGATTCAAACAGTGAATAAAAAAGAGGAGACCTTTTGGCCTCCTCATTTTAACAAGCGGTCAGAAAAGACCATACAATAGAAAGGAGCGAGGAGGAAATGGTATGATCGACATTGAAGTGACCCCAGTCAGGATAGAACTGGTCATAGACTCTCCATTTAGGGTTATAACATTAGCTGTCGTAGCGGTATTAGCCGTGATCATCGTAATAAATGCTGTCTAAATTGTAGCGTAGGATAAGTTAGTCTAGTGGATGTGACGGAGTAGCATTGACTTGCTGCGCGGCACGGACCACTTCTGACATGATACGCGCTTGATCTGGAAGCGCCTGGGATTCCCATTGCGTCATAATCTCGCCTCGTGAAGAAACATAGTAGCGCGCTGGCAAACGATTCAAAGCATGGGCCATTATATCGGCCTGACAGCGTTCACAGGAGCATGAAAGTTGATTAATTCGAAGGTAGTCTTGTAGTGCTTGTTGGACCACTATTTCTGTGTGATTTTTAAGCTCATACATGGATGTGCTCATCTCCTTAGTAGCTATTGATAATTCAATGATAAGCGTTTATTGATTAAAGAACAAGTAGGGTTTTACGGATAGTTTGAGGACAGGCCCAATAACTGTCTCATATAGTTAAAAATGAAGGCTTGGATCACCAGATGTTGATGATACAGCCCTCTCTTCAATATCAGTTTTTTTCATATTATATATCCGATGCTTGCCACTTAACTTGACGTACAGCAATGAATCGAAGACAGGTGAGGACAAGCCTATCGTTTGAGTTTATTGGAGACCTCTTGCCAGAAACGGTTTGTCTCATAGCCAAGGCGCCAAATGGCTATCCCTCGCAAGCGGTAACTTTTGACAAACCCAAGGCGAACCTTGGCAGAAAGTTCATTTTCATGCCACACAGTATGCCTTGTTCGTCCTCGCCAATAAAAGAAGTAGGGCCCTACCGCTTGGTCAGACCAAAGAACTCGTGCGTTATTTTGGGCGACTAACTCGGGAATTTCACGCATTGGGACCATACACGTTGGTTCGTTGGACCAATCGTAGCCATAGACTGGAATTCCTAGTAATATCTTTTCATTGGGTATATAGTGGATGGCGTAGTCAAGTGCTTGGGTCATCCAAGGAAGACTTGCGATAGGACCAGGTGTACCGCACGAGTAGTGTTCGTCATAGGTCATTAGAGTAATTGAATCACATAAGCGCCCAATCCCAGCAAAGTCATAGCCAGGAGCCTCCGACTCCGAGCGTTTTGCAGGGATAGCAATCGATAAGAGTAAGCCGCGGTCATGTAAAGTGGTTTTTAGAGATTCAAGAAAGGTGAGGAAAGGAATACGGTATGGAGCTTCTACCCCTTCAAAATCCACATGTACTCCGGCTACATTTGGTGGTAGTAAATTAATCATATGACGTATACAATTTCTTTGAGAGGCAGTTGAAGATAAAACTGAACGCAAGGGAAGGGGATCAAAGATTTTGCCGTCAAAATTATGGAAGAGAATAAAGGGCGCAGTGCCTTGTTCTATAGCTTCTTGAAGCACTAGCTTATTAACCTGACCGATGAACTGACCATCTGGTTGAAGTTGATAGGCAAAGTCAGCGTAAACATCAATGTGGGGGCCCTGTTGTCTTAGCGTTTCAAGGGCGCGAAAATCACCTTCGTAGTCCTCGGAAGAATACCCGAGGATCCATAAGCGTTTGTTGATAAGACGTCGTGCAGTGGGTGTCCAATTAGAATTCAATACAGACCTCCTCCTCATGTCGCAAATACTCTTAGGATAAGATATGAGGAGAATACGAATTAATTTTCTTTTTTTTATGGTAAAATAAGTAAATAGGGGGAGCGGCAATGAATTGGGAATTTATCAAGGATTTACAAAGGATATACGATTTGTTGGATCATTTGGACGCAGCGACCATTGAGCGTGATTACCCTATCACTTGGGAAAAGGCTCATGCGACAAGCTGTGCTCAAATCGGTCGTATGTTGGCGGAAATGCGAAATGTAGACATAGAGCAAGCAGCTTTGGCTTGTGCTTTACATGACATCGGTCGCTGGGAGACTGGAAAACAGTTGGATCATGCCCCAAAAGGAGAGGATCCAATTCGCCGTTTCTTAGCCGAGGGGAAGTATTCGGATGAATCTAGAGAGCAGATTGTGCAAGCGGTCATCAATCATTCTAAAAAGGATCAGATCGGAACTTCGCTCGAGGAACTCGTCAAGGATGCCGATCTCTTAGATTGTCATTGGCATGGAGAACACATCCAAAAACCGTATCATATGGTGAGATTGAAGAAAGCATTAAACAACTTAGGAATTTCGTTGTTTGATGAAGGGTGAGCACCGTGAAAAAGGAAAAAGTACTTCTAATTGCAACGGGTGGTACTATTGCCATGCGTAAGAATAAGGCGGGAAAGGTGGTTCCTGCTGTTGGCGGTCTCGAGCTTGTGGAAAGCCTACCCGATCTTTCCCAAGAGGCTGATTGGGAAATTTGTGATTTTAGCAATGTTGCCAGTTGTAATATTCAACCCCTACACATGAGGTCTTTAGCACATAAGGTCGAACAGCATTTTTTTCTCGATCCTTCACTAAAAGGGATCATCATTACCCATGGGACAGATACACTTGAAGAAACAGCTTATTTCCTGGATGTTGCTATTAAAGACCCACGGCCTGTGATCTTTACCGCTTCGCAAAGGGACGCTTCAGAGAGTGATTCAGATGGTCCTCGTAATTTACATAATGCTATGCGTATCGCCCTAGATCCTCGAGCTCTGCAGCGTGGCATTGTAATTGCTCTGAATGAAGAAATACATGCTGCACGGGATGTGCGCAAACTTCACACAAGTCATGTGGATGCTTTTGATTCAGGAGATATTGGAGCGTTAGGCAGTATTGATACTGGACAGGTTATTTGGCATCGTAAACCGGAACCCTCACTTAAACTTGGAGTTCCGAAGAGTTTAGCCAATGTAGCAATTTGCAAAGCGTTTACGGGTATGTCACCGGAAATTTTGAAGATAGCCCAACAAAACACGGATGCCATGGTGATTGAAGCGTTCGGACGCGGAAACTTACCCCCTCAGTTAATCCCAGAGATAGCTAAACTTGTGACCAACGGCATCCCTGTCGTTATCACATCGCGTTGCTTATTTGGGCGTACAGCCCCGATCTATGGATATCCGGGTGGAGGCGCAGATTTAGAACGAGTAGGAGCTTGGTTTTCAGCAGATCTGTCGACTGAAAAGGTCCGCTTGTTTTTAAGTATTGCCTTAGGTCAGGGGATTGACAAAAAGGAACTAAGACAGATGCTAGCTAATGGGGCTGTCGATATTTCTTGATCAGATAAAATTGATCCACCCAACTAATAATGCTTTATCGACCACACATGAGGGTTTTTTTCTGATAGCGGGTTTCAAGATTCTTCCTGATTCGCTTATATACTTAAAATTTCATAAAAAAATTAGATTGCTTCTAAGCATTTGCTCTGCTATACTGACCCTGTGCTTGTTAAGACTTGGGCCTATCAAAATTGGAATCCATACTTTGACCTTATTTGGTGCAACGGATGATAATTTGTTGAAGGATCCAATCCGTACAAGGAACACCTAATAAGGAGGAGTTAGAATGGCTCAGGACAGAACTCTAACATGTCGCGATTGCAGTCAAGAATTTATTTTCACGGCGGGAGAACAAGATTTCTACATTGAAAAAGGATTCGAAAACGATCCAACTCGGTGCCCAGCGTGTCGTCATGCCCGCAAACAACAATCAGGTGGTGGCCGTAGCGGCGGATTCGGAAGTAATGGTAGTCGACCGCAACGACAAATGTTCCCTGCAGTTTGCGCAAGCTGTGGAGTAGAGACGGAAGTTCCGTTTCAACCTTCAGGTGAAAAACCTGTGTATTGCCGCGATTGCTTCCAATCAATGCGTCGGTACTAAACGATAGTATAAATAGTACAAAAGGTTAGGGATTATCCCTAGCCTTTTTTGTACTTTTCAGAAAGTATAACGTTCTGTTTTCTTTTAAGATGTGCCTAGTTTCGATTGATCCATGGATGGCCTTAGCCGATCCTTGGCACAAGCCTAGTTATTAATACTATGTAGAGAGTATTAATTTCGAGTTGCGAACATAATATTTAACAATTTTCTAGGTTAACAACATTTTTTTGGTGATCCCTCTAGGACCTGGAAAACCCTTAAGTGAAAGGAGGAGAGACTACCGTGAAACGGAATTCTGTGATGGCAGGGTATTATATTTTCTATTTTGCAGCTGTGGGAATTTATATTCCCTTTTTGCCATTATTTTTAAGTCATTCGAACTTAAACAGTCTTGAAATTGGTGTCCTAATGTCAGTAGGGCCCTTCGCCGGTATTTTTGCTCAAGCTGTCTGGGGAACACAGGCAGATCGATATAGAAGACACAAAGAATTTCTGCTCCTAGCATTAACTTTAACAGCACTTGTCTGTTTTTCCCTGTCATATGGCAAGGGATTTATTTCATTTGCGGTGTTATTATCAATTTATGCCTTTACGAACTCACCGATCACACCTTTATCGGATGCCTTAGTGTTGAATACACTTGAGGACCGCAAAGATTATGGAAAAATTCGGCGGTGGGGTTCTTTTGGTTTTGCTCTAACTGCCGCTCTCGGCGGACTAATTTTTACATATCTAGATTTGGCCTGGTTTGGGGTTGTGGAAGGGATGATCCTGATCGGGTGTTTATTCTGGGCTAAATTGTTACCTAACCCTCGAAAGACCATGCAAGCAGGCTCATCCTTACCCGCTATCCCTTTCTCTTTGCTGAGTAATGCCAAAGCTCCAAGTCTGCTGATCTTCTTTATGGTCACATTTCTTTTCATGGCACCGTATAATGCCTATTCCGTTTTTTTCGGCTGGCATCTCCAGGAGTTAGGGGCTAGCCGTTGGTGGATCGGATTTGGGTGGACGATAGCGGCCTTAAGTGAAATGATCGTTTTTAGTATGGGTAGTAGTTGGCTGAGACGGTTTAGTCCTCAGCAACTCATCGCCTTGGCAGGAGTTATTTTCGCTTTTCGTTGGATTGGGTATAGTCAAATTCAGGACTATCGAATCATTATTTTGTTGCAAATTACTCAGTGTCTTAGTTTTGCTCTCTTTTATCTGGCAGGTGTCGAGTATTTAAACACGCTTTTACCAGCCTATGTCCAAGGAAGCGCTCAGTCTGCCTATAATGCTGTAAGCTTTGGAATCAGTGCAATTATCGGGACAGTCGGCGCAGGGTGGCTGATTCAAGTTGGTGAGGTACAACTGATGTACAGAGTATCGGCCTTATTTACTGTGGTAGGTATCATTCTAGTGCTGCGTTTCTTAAATAGAAATGAATGATATAAGTTGTTCTGAACTTTGCAACCTTCGTTTTTGATTGTGGCTTTGGGGGATTGTAAATACTGTAAGCTTATAAATATATGATCTTGTGAGAAGGGATTTAATTCTTAATGACGAAGAGTTCCTAATGAATCTAGCGAAAAAGCGTTTTTACATTCTTTAAGCACAAAAAGAGCGAGGGAGTGGTAGTTCTGGAGTTAAAGGCCTTTTTTCACTCTAAGCGTCCGGTCAGTCGTTCAAGATTTCGCATGTTTTTAGGGAAGGTGTATTTTACTGGGCGACGTTATTTTGAGTGGGCATTTAATCGGTCCATAAGATATGCTACAGTCATCAAGAATACTCCGCTTCCTCAGCTATTTTCCACACATAGTACTCCTTTATACAGAACTTTGCGGAATGTAGATATGTGGCTCCAGCAAAATAAAGTAACCAATCTAAAACTGGCAACCGCGAAAATAAACGGTCTTATACTAAAGCCAGGAGAGACTTTTTCCCTTTGGCGTTTAGTGGGCAAACCGACAAAAGTAAAAGGATTTAAGGAAGGCATGGTTCTCATCAACGGATCGTTTTCTCCAGGGGTGGGAGGCGGTCTGTGTCAACTTTCCAATCTTATCTACTGGATGGCAATCCATACCCCCTTAACCATCACAGAACGATGGAGGCATACACATGACGTATTTCCTGATACCAACCGTACCCAACCCTTTGGAAGTGGGGCTACGGTAGTTTATAATTACATAGACCTGCAAATCAGGAACGATACCGCTCATAACTTTCAACTGTTGCTCTGGATAAGTGACTCGGAATTACACGGAGAATGGAGATGCGAACAACCGAGAACTCAAAAATATGAGGTCTATGAAAGCAAGCATTTAATTTCTCAAGAATGGTGGGGTGGTTACCTACGACATAATGCAATCAGGCGAAGAGTTTTTGACCTTGACGATCAGCAAATTGGGGATGACTTTATCACAGAGAATCATGCCATTATGATGTACGAACCCATGCTGCCAGAATACAAGGAGACTGTTTAGTCTCCACCTCGGGTGAGAGGTACCAATATCTAAGTCTAATGAAATGGATTTTGAGGTATTTTCGTGCCTAGAGCACAGCGAAAGGAATGGAACTTAAAATGAACAAGAGCCAGTTGATCGAACTTTTTAACTATAATGATTGGGCGAATATAAAGTTGTTAAATGCTGTAGGCCAATTAGAAGATGAAGAGTTTATTCGAGAATTATCAAGCAGTTTTACTTCGATAAGAGATACAATGGTACATATTTTAGGAGCGGAAGAATTGTGGTTATCACGTTGGCAAGGAGTACAAGGTCGAACTCTTTTAAATCCAGACGATTTCCCAACTTACGCCTCTATAATCAATCCATGGGATGATTTTAGGAAGCGGTTAAACTACTTCTTAGAGTCCTTAAAGGAAGAAGATATAAAACAAGAATTCAAATTTAGAAATCTTAAGGGCACACCGTACTCTTTGATCTTGTGGAAACAGATGTTACACGTTACGAATCATTCATCATTCCATCGAGGGCAAGTCATCACAATGCTCAGGCAATTGAAGAAGCTACCTCCGTCCTTAGACTTGATTTATTATTATCTAGGGGAAAAGTAAAAACCACTTCACAGATGCTTCAATCAGGAAGCCCTTGTGGCCTCCGGAAAACGAACGACAGGCACTTAGTTTATCAAACTAAGTGCCTGTCACATTAATGTTCGTGTTTAAGGTATGAGAAGGTGTAATAGTTGCCTTTTAAGATCTAAGGCTAGACTTGAGAGCAAGAGCTCATCTGGATCACGTGGGTGGGGGAATGGGATTTTAAACTCGTGGATAATTCGAGCGGGACGTTGACTTAAAACAACGACTTTGTCCGAAAGAAGAATCGCTTCATCAATATCGTGAGTGATCAATAAAACGGTATGCCGAGTCCGATTCCAGATACTTAAAAGCCAGCGTTGCATTTCCTGCCGGGTCAAAGCGTCCAGAGCTCCAAAGGGCTCGTCTAGAAGCAAGGTTTTTTTGCCAAAGAGAATCGTACGTAGTAAAGCACCACGTTGTCGCATGCCACCGGATAACTGGTGTGGGTAATGATCTGCAAATGGTGAAAGACCGAACTGATTTAACCATTCTTTAGCCTCTACTTGTGCTTTTCGTTTATTCTTATGCAGGATCTCGCATCCCAAGAGCACGTTTTCTAGTAGAGTACGCCAGGGTAGGAGTAAATCTTTCTGAGGCATATAACCAACGTTACCTAACGTCCCATGAATCGCTTTACCATCCAATAATATTTCCCCTGCATCAGGAACCTCAATTCCGGCCAAGAGATTGCATATCGTACTCTTGCCACATCCAGAAGGTCCGATTAAGGAAACAAAGGCCCCTGTCTCAACTACTAAGTCTAGAGAGTGTAAGACCTCCATTGATAGGTCCTTCTGAGGGTTAGAGTATGCTTTGGAAAGACCTTTAAGAGATAGTCCCATCTGGACCTCCTTAGGATTTAGGTAAGAAATCGTTCGTGAAGGCCTTGGCGGGATCAATCATCTTCTGCAACAGGTCACGTTCGACAAGCCATTTTGCATAGCCTTCCCAAACGGCTGATTTCTGAATCCCCCACTGAGGTGCATCGGCCTGATATTGAGGGCTGAGCCATGTCTGGCTGCTGCGAATTAAGTCAGGATTTGCTTCGGGTGCATGCTTGATTAATATCTCGGCAGCTTCCTGCGGATTCTGGATTGCGTATTGATAACCGTCACTAACTGCTTGTATAAAATGACGAATCACTGCTGGTTGGGATTGTGTCATTTTCTCGCTAGTAATCAAGACTGGCGTATAAAAATCGAGAGCAGGGTCAACGTCTTTAAGCCAAAGCATATCTAAAGTCTGTTTTCGTAATTCTGCTTCTTTGCCCGTCCAACCATAAAAGATCCAGGTTAAATCAATATCTTTGGTTAAAGAAATAAGTTGATCCGCTTCTCCAATATTAACCATCTTAATCTTAGAGAAATCAGCCTTTTCATTTTCCATGAGTGCTTTGAGAATAGCGTCTTCTGAGGGCAGGCCCCAACCACCGTAAGTCTTCCCTTCGAAGTCTTTGGCATTTTTAATATTCTTAGACGTTGGAGAAGCAAATCCTGAAGTGTTGTGTTGTAAAATTGCAGCTAACGAGAGAATCGGTACATCATTAGCGCGTGCCGTAGTCACTTGTTCCTGATGGCTCACTCCAAAATCTGATTTTCCAGCCGCCACAAGCTGCTCGACATTTCCAGAGCTAGAAGGCTGGATGAATTCAACATCTAAACCCTCCTTTGAGAAATACCCCTTTTCTTGGGCAACAAATAGCCCAGTGTGATTCGTATTGGGAGTCCAGTCCAGCATTAAGGTTACTGAGGTAAGTGGCTCTGTCGCGGAGGTCGCGGGTGATGTAGACTTGACCCCGCACCCTGACAGTATAAGAATAGGAATAATTAATAAAGCAAGCAGCTTTTTCATACTATTATCTCCCTCATGATTATTTTCTTTTATTAATCAACTTTGGTTTTTGCTATGGATCCACGGTAATGCGAGTCGTGCAAGGAGGGTAATGAGGGCGTAATAAAGAAAACTCAAGGCGGTAATTGTAAAAATTGCGGCAAAAACACGGTCTGTCAAAAAAGAGTGTGAAGAGCGCGTCAGATAAACTCCTAATCCCGAGCTGGAACCCAACCATTCTGCTATCACGGCCCCCATGACACTATAGGTAGCGGCGATTTTCAGGCCGGCAAAAAGGGAAGGAAGAGCGTTAGGCCAACGAACAATATAAAACATTTGCCAACGGGAAGCCCCCATACTTCTTAATAGATTTAGGAGGTCAGCATCAGTTAATTCTAGTCCTTCGATTAGACTGATAGTAACCGGGAAAAAACACACGATAATGACAATCATTATTTTAGGCAGAAGTCCATAACCCAGCCAAAGGATCAAAAGAGGTGCAACGGCTATCAGTGGAACCGTCTGTGAAATAATTAGAAACGGATATAGTAGGCGTTTTAGCCAAGGGGATAGGACCATCACGCCTGCTGTGATCAGGCTGAAGACGACGGCAAGTGCAAAGCCAACTGTTGTTTCAACTAAAGTAATCAGAGTATGCATCCAGATTAGTTGGCGAGTCTCCCATAAGGCTTTGGCTATTTGAGCGGGGGTGGGGAGAAGCCAGAGGGGAACTTGCGCAATTGTAACTACCATTTGCCATGTCCCTAGAAAAAAGAGAAAGAACAGTAGGGCGGGAATCCCTTTCCACTTCAGACAACCCATTATTATGTTCGATACTTAGCGATTTTTTCAGCAATCGTTGAGCCACTCGGGACATAATCCATTTTAATGTAGGCCATCACTCTTGAGGCTCCAGCACGAATGCAAGCTTCCTGAGCTTCTTTGATGATAGCCCAAAGCTGGTCTGGTTCGCCTTCCATTGTTGTCTCCATAGGACCAACTTCATAGGGAACCCCACTGGCGGCAATGACTTTGATCGCCTCGTCCACAACTTCGTAAATGCGGGATTCCTCCACTTTAGGGATAACCTGTAAGGCCATAATGATTTTTGCCATCGTTTTTTCCTCCTTCTTATGAACAAGTTTTTCGTGAGAGAGTCTGTTAGTGGTGCCGCATAGCGGCATGGGAGTCTGATTAGTACATAAAAAATACCGCATGTAATGCGGCGTACTTATTCTCAACCCTCCCTACGCTGGCATTACCCAGATCAGGTTAAGGGTCGGGCAGATTGCCCCTCTCAGCCATAAGTTCTAGCTCCCCTGTTACCATATTAATTTATGTCATTCTAACATAATGATTGTTGCGGCGCAATCTATAATTTCCCAATATTACTTGCGCTATTTGCCTTAGCGCCCCACTCGTTGAAGCTTGCAAATCCTGAGATTGGTTATTAAAAGTAGAGAAATTTACGTTGTACTTCAGAGAATATATATTGACAGTAACTAGAAAGAAGAGTATTCTAGAATAAATGAGATATATTCTCAGTTATTATTCGACTTAAGGTGAGAGTGATTATCATTTCCGTGAGGAGGGATGACGATGGAGCGCTTTTTGGGAGACTTAAAAACAGGTGAATGGGCACGTGTGGAGCGCATTGATGGCGGAGGAGCTTTGCGTCGCCGGATGATGGATATGGGTATTGTTCCAGGTGTCGAATTAGAAGTTGTTCGTCAAGCTCCTTTCGGTGGTCCGCTTCAAGTTCGGCTGAAAGGGTATTATTTAGCAATGCGCCGTGCAGAATGTGCTAAAATTGTTGTAAGTAAAAAAGATCCCAAATGTTATGACCCTTTATTAGCAAGTCGATAAATTCAAACGATTTATAATAAAGTTAAAACGTGATGATGCCGCTTGGACATACATATGCTCAGAGGGGGGAGGCGGCTGGACATGAAAATTGCGCTTATTGGAAATCCCAATGTAGGTAAGAGTACTGTATTTAATGCTTTAACGGGCTCGAACCAACAGGTCGGAAATTGGGCTGGTAAGACGGTTGAACGCAAGTCAGGTGTCGTCAAAAGAGCCAGCCAGGAAATAGAGCTGATTGATTTACCAGGAACCTACAGTTTGACCGCATACTCACAAGAAGAGATTATAACGCGTGAATATATTATTCGCGAAAAACCAGATGTTGTTATGGCTATGGTTGATGCTTCAAATATTGAGCGTAACCTCTATTTAGTTCTTCAAATCCTTGAACTAGTGCCTCGTGTGGTGATCGGTTTAAATATGCTGGATTTGGCTCAGTCTGCAGGAATTACGATTGAGTCTTCAAATTTGGCATTAGCCTTAAATGTTCCAGTCGTCGAAATTGTTGCAGCCAAAGGAAAAGGAATTGAGGAGTTCTTAACGGAAGCCATTCGGGTTGGAAAGCTGGAAAACGACCCTCTACCGAATGAGGTCAGTTATCCGAAAGTACTTGAACAAAAGATTCTCGCAATGGAAGCGTTATTGGTAGATACTCTATGGGTCACGAGGTACCCATTGCGCTGGTTAGCTATAAAACGTCTGGAGAGAGATCCGGAAATTGGGCAAACGTGGAAGATAAATTCTGGAAAGTTGCCAATAGGTAAGAGCAGGGATGCTTGCTGTGATCTTGGAGAGGCAGTTAATTACGAACTACAAGAATCGACTCCTCTTCCAGGGGAGTCTTTGCTGCAGGACTATGAGAGAGAGGGCTGGACTAAGGACCATTTTGAAATGGCCATTGCGGATGCTAAGTACCAATATATTTCGGCAATTTTACCGCAGTTTAGGAAGCACGAGAATCCAGCTAAACCTACCTTTACAGATAGACTAGATCGTTGGATTCTTTCTCCATTTTGGGGTTATCCGATTATGTTAGTCGTCTTAACAGTCGTTTTTTGGATGTCCTTTATTGCCAGTGCGCCTATAGGGGGAGCAGTTTCACTTGGCATGGCCTGGGTTGCCGAGGTGATGGTGGGCTGGCTACAATGGGTTCAGGCTCCAGAATTTATGCAAAGTTTAGTAAGAGATGGGATCTTTGCTGGAGTTGGTGCCGTTTTAGCCTTTGTGCCTCAAATCGCCATATTCTTTGCCCTTTTTTCGTTTATGCAGGACAGTGGTTATTTAGCGCGGGCTGCATTTTTAGGAGATCGATTTATGCAGCTCATGGGATTGCATGGAAAATCGTTTTTTTCCTTGATATCTAGTTTCGGGTGCAATGTTCCGGGAATTATGGCTACACGAACGTTGGAGGATCCTAAAGATCGCTTGATCACCATACTTATTAATCCTTTAATTCCTTGTGTGCCACGCTTAGGGGTAATGAGTGCTGTGGTGGCTGCATTTTTTCCAGGTTCTCGAGGTGCTCTGATTATGATAAGCCTTTTGTTGATAAGTATGCTGCTTGTAATGTTTTCTGCGCTCTTTTTAAGACGAGTGGTCAAGCATACGGAGCGATCAGCCTTTGTCATGGAACTGCCGCTCTATCATATTCCCACAGTGCGTAATATCCTAGTGCCAACCTGGCAAAAAACCTACTCCTTTCTAAAAAGAGCATGGACGTTCATTTTAGTGGCTTCGATAGTGGTCTGGATCTTAAGCTCTTATCCCCAAGGGGTCCCCATGAGCGAAACTTGGGCTGGCATAATGGGTGGTTGGTTAGCATTTATCGGACAACCATTAGGGTTCGACTGGCGAATCATGGTGGCGATCGTTTTTGGCTTTACAGCGAAAGAAACGACCTTATCAACCTTAGGTATTTTGTATGGTGTCGCTGCTGATGCATCGCAATCTATTGCTCAGGCCATGACAGGGGCTATGACCCCTTTAGGTGCCTATACATTTCTGGTAGTTTATATGCTTTATATTCCTTGTCTGGCATCCGTCGTAACAACCTATAAAGAATCACGAAACTTAGGTTGGACAAGTTTTGGAGTGGCATACAGCCTTATTCTGAGTTTTGTCATGGGATGGATTGTATTTCACGGAGGTCAAGCACTTGGATTTCGATAATTCTAACTACCCCAAGGGGGCGTATGACTATGCTTACCAGCATTATGGAAATACTGGCACGTAAGGAATCATTATCATTGGCTCAGTTAGCCGGGGAAGTCGGCTATTCCGTAAGAGAAGTCGAAGGTTTCTTAAACCAATTGGAACATATGGGTTATATTCGACGTGAACTCTTGGGGCAAGCCTGTGGTCTCAGCTGTGATTCAGATCAGGCCAGCGATCGCTGTGAAGGGTGCGGGTTTAAACCCAGCAAAACGTTCACGTTCTGGGTGCTTACAGAACGTGGGGAACAGCTTGTAGGTTCTAGGTTGATGTAAGGGTGTAAAAAATAAAAGATTAATGATATAATGCAGAAAAATATGACAATACCTTTTAAAACTTATGCATTAGAAGGGAGACCGTGTACTGCATGTCTAAGCCCCGTGAGGAAAAATATCAGGCTATCCTAGATGCGGCTACGGAGGCTTTTGCAGAGTATGGCTATTTTACCTGCCAAGTTTCCAAAATAGCCAAACTCGCTGGAGTAGCTGATGGTACAATCTATCTATATTTCAAGAATAAGGAAGATATCCTAGTTAGTCTTTTTTCGGATCGGATGGGTCAATTTATTGAAGAGATTCGCCACGCACTTGTGCAGTATAAAACAACACGGGATCGGCTACTGTGCATCATACGAACTCACTTCAGATATATGCAAGAGAATCGTGCCCTTGCTATCGTCACTCAGATAGAAATCCGTCAGTCCGATCCTAAAATTAGGGAGGCAATTTCAGGGCCTCTAAGAGAGTATTTTCAACTCATTGAACAGGTTCTCGCTGAAGGAGTTGAACGGGACGAAATCGCCTTAGCTGATATTAAGATTGGTCGACAAATGTTCTTTGGAACCTTAGATGCTGCAATCAGCGATTGGGTAAATTCCAAGAAACCACGTTCCTTAGAAGGGGTAGAAGAAATCATTTTTGATTTGATGTGCGGTGCATTCAAAATTAACCATAAGAGTAAAATATGACATTGATATAGCCAATAATTCGAAGAGCCTTCCGCTATCTCATATTGAAGTCGGAAAGGCTCTTTGTTTGAGTGTGTTTTTATAGAATTGAAGTGTAGCAAGAAATTTGTTCAAGCAAAAATTCTAGACAAAAGGCTCATGTTCGCGTAGTATTTAAGAAAATGTTTATACTATACTAAAAATAAGAACCATGATAGGGAGATTAACTATGGATTTTGCAGGTAAAGATAAAGCAACCTATGTACAAGAAACTTTCAATTCTATTGCTGGTCATTACGATTTCATGAATAGCCTAATGAGCCTCGGAATGGATAAACGATGGCGGCGTCTTGCAGTTCAAAGGGTTGGCGCAAAGCCAGGGATGCATATGCTGGATGTATGCTGTGGTACAGGTCAACTTTCTATGGAATTGGGAAGTGCGGTTGGAGTAGAAGGAACGGTTACAGGTTTAGATTTTTCACATAAAATGCTGGATGTAGCAAAACGTTCTTTGGAGCAATCCTTCAATAAGGATAGAATTAAATTTATTCAAGGAAATGCGATGGAACTTCCTTTTCCGAGTAATACGTTTGATGGTGCTACGGTAGGTTGGGGATTGAGAAATTTACCGGATTTACGACAGGGTATCAAAGAAATGGTACGTACGGTTAAGCCCGGAGGAAGAATTGTATCTCTAGATATGGCTAAACCAACTTTCCCGGGATTTAAACAAGCCTATTGGTTATACTTTGAAAAACTCATACCCTTAATGGGCAAAATCTGGGCTAGAAAAGCAAGTGCCTATCAATATTTACATGACTCGGCCCGGGAATTCCCGGCTCAGGAAGAATTGGTTCGTATTTTCACAGAGTGTGGCCTTGTAGAAACACGATTCGATAATTTGGCTGGGGGGGTTGTTGCCATTGTTTCTGGCACTAAACCCGATTAGCAAACTTAATACTAATTATTGTCACACAAATAAGGACTTCCAGGCGGATAGAAGATGATGCTTGGGAGTTTTTATAGTTCATAGCAACTATCGACGCTGACCCTGAATGGCCGACTGTCCCCTTAAACGCTGTTTTTATCTTGAGATATTAGAATCATCGTATGATTTTTGTAAAGTTGTCTATACTATCTTTGTTTGTTAAATGAAATAGTATAGGAGGTTCTAGGGCATGAAAGTTCGTGAGGTTATGACTACTTCTGTTGAATGTGCAGCACCTAATACCACAGTTGTGGAGTTAGCAACAATGATGAAAAATAATGATATTGGTTCAATTCCAATTTGTGAGGCTCAAAAAGTCATTGGTATTATTACTGATCGGGACATTGTTTTAAAAGCAGTTGCAGATGGCAAAAATATTGAAAAGCGTACAGCTAAAGAGGTCATGAACTCAAAGGTAATCACTGTGACCGCTGACCAAGATGTGCATGAGGCGGCAAGTTTAATGTCAAAATATCAAATCCGAAGACTACCAGTCGTAGAACAGGGGAAACTTATAGGAATTGTCGCCCTAGGTGACTTAGCTATCGAAAAAATCCATGTCAATGAAGCGGGAGATGCACTAAGTGAAATATCTCAAGGTGCTCATCATTAAATGAGGTGATTAAATGGGGGATTTTCGTGATCGTCTCGACTTAGGGACATGGGGAGCCTTTCGTACGGGATGGTGGGTCCTGCATATTGTAGGGATTTTGGTTGTCGGTTATATTGGCTTTTGGATAGCAGGGATGTATTAAGCTTACCAATTGCTAAAATCAAGGAAAAGCGTTGTGAAAAAAGTTCACAACGCTTTTATATTTGTGATAAACTTGTATAATATGTTTAATAAATAAGGTAAGGACGTGTTGGATTTTGAAGTTGTTAGTTGGGATGCAAGGTCAGGCACAAACCACGGTTTCTTTATTAAATACTGCCAAGGCTATGGGTAGCGGAACTTTAGAGGTATTCGCCACGCCAGCAATGGTAGCGCTTATGGAACAAGCTGCAGTCAATGCCCTAACTTTACCTGATGGGCAATCAAGTGTCGGTATTTCTTTAAACATTATACACTCAGCTGCAACTCCTATAGGTTCTAATGTCTATGCTACTGCTGAATTAGTTGAAATAGACCGTCGTCGGCTCACTTTTTCAGTGGAAGTACGTGATGAAGTTGGACAAATTGGCTCAGGAAAGCATGAACGAGTTGTGATCGATGTAGATTCTTTTCTGACAAAAGCTCGAAACCGAAAATAGGGGATGTGTACGTGGAAGAATTTTTTACGTTATCTGAAATAACTATTCGAGACCAAGTCATTGAAAAATCGCAATTCATTGGCGTTGCAGTTCCCCTACAGACGATGGAGCAAGTTGAAACGTCAATGCGAAAAATTCGCACAGATTACCCCAATGCACGTCATTACGTTTTTGCCTATCGATTGCATAATGGCCTTATCGAGAAGTCTTCGGACGATGGTGAGCCGCAAGGGACGGGAGGACGACCTATTCTAGATGTCCTCCAACATCGAAATGTCTGGAATGTGCTGGTAGTAGTGGTGAGATATTTTGGCGGAATCCTGCTTGGAACAGGGGGACTGTCCAGGGCTTATGGGGGAACTGCTCGGCAAGTTATTAATGAAACTGAATTAAAAAGAATTGTAACCTATCGGAGTTTCTTGTTGAGTGTGCCTTATGAATGGTTTGAAATGCTTAAGTATCAGTTTGTTCAACATAATTGGACCATACTAAGAGAGGAATTTTGTGAAGTCATAAAGCTGCATGTCTATGTCCCCGAACAAGAAGCTGATTTATTCATGAATTGGATAGATAATTATACTCGAAAGCAAGTAAACTATGAGGACTTAGGGGTAGAGTGGAGATAAAGCCTTGTCTTAAGAAATAGAAAATTTATTAAATTATGAAGAGTGGAACTTTAAGAAAGTGAACACAATCACTTTCTTTTTGGATTTCGGCATGTTATAATTTATTAAAGTGAAAAGAAGAACAAACTTTTCTTGGAAAGTGAAAAAAGGGACAAAGTAGTTGCTCATATAAGAATTACTAAATTAAGGGGGTGATTTCATGTTAGCTTTCATTCCAGTCTTAATCATTGGAGGATTTCTTGGCGGGTGTGCTGTAGTAATCACGGCATCGTGTTGTCAACTGATTAGAATAACAGTTAATTCTTCCCAAAATGGAGGAGCTTACCCCAGAGCTATTCAAGCATAGAATTACAACCTTCCCAGAATGCAATACTTTCTAGAAAAACATGATTACACCCCTTCATAAATGAAGGGGTGTAATTTTTAGTTTGCAGGACGGTTGATAGGATAATTACTCAAAAACACTTTGGTTACGGCCCGTAGTTTTGGCTTGATGTAGGGCGTGATCCGCCCTATAAATCACGGATGTTGGAGAATCCGAAGGGTGCCAAAGTGTCACGCCGATACTCACTGTGACAGAAACCTCGCTGCTTGTTTTTGGATAATGTACAGTAGTTTTTTCCACAACTTCTCGAATCTTCTCACTGATTAGTAAAACAATTTTTTCGGTGGCTTCTGGTATAAGAACGACGAACTCTTCTCCACCATACCGGGCAATCAGGTCTTCTTCCCTTAAATTGTGCTGGAGTTCTCTTACAATCGTTTGAAGTACTGTGTCTCCAAATTGATGGCCATATCGGTCATTAAACTGTTTAAAGTTGTCGACATCTATGATAAGTAAGCCAAAGGTGACTGAGCGCTTACGACGTTGGCAGAGTGAAATGTGTTCTCGCAAGCGTTTTTGAAAGTATCGGTGGTTATACACACCTGTAAGTCCATCTGTAATGGATTCACGTTCTACAATGGCATAAAGAAGAGCATTTTCTAAAGCGGAAGTGGCTTGACCTGCTATTGTTTCTAAAAATTTCATTTGTTCGGGAGTGATCTCCGTTTGTCGGAGGGAATGAATATTTATGGTTCCAATTTTGTGTTGGGCATTCTGAAGAGGTAGGCAACAGATCCATTCCCAATCTTGACAACCTGTAGGGGATCGATAATACGTAACCCCGTCCGATAGTACCTTGAAGAGAAATGACAAATCAAGCTGGGGAGGTATTTGTGGAGAGAGAGTTCCTGAGTCGAAAACTCCTATAACCTCAAAGTCTTGTTTTTTTTCATTATATAGACAAACGCTCGCTTGATTAATACTAATCAGAGAAACGATTGCACTGATTATATTAGTAGCAATAACCTTCGGATCAAGAGATGCATTAAGCGCACGCGCAATATCTAAAAGGACGTGTGTTTGTAAACGGATTTCTTCAAGCTGGTTTTCTAAGACGTTTATCCTCTGATACAACTCAGTAATGTCTATAGAGTCGTTTTTAGGATCTGACATAGTATAAGCCTCCCACCCCGTAACTGGCTGTTATAATCTTGTATGGAAGAAAAGGTTTTGAACCTTTATAGTATTCTCCCTAAATTGTATTTATCCTTCGCAATAATTTTTATAGTTGCAAAGAAATTGTTCGAAATACCGACAAATGTAAATTATTATCCTGAAAATCGGAATTGTAAGAAGAAGGAGAAATGAGATTTCTGTCGAATTTTTCTAAGAGGACTGTTCAGGATGAAGGAGGACCTATATTCTGACATATCAAATAACCGTCATTATTGGAAGTATCCCATTTGTAATGTATTTGACTTGGAAAGCCCAACTATTTGGCATTACCAAGAGGAGAGCATTTTTGATGGCCTTCTTTTTGTGTTGTGCGGTCTTAATGTTCCCTTGGGCTCTTCGGATGGGAGGGACAAATTGGTGGATTTTGTCCGTTTTGACCCTTATTTCTACAGGGGTACTATGGCCAAAAATTCGAATTAAAAAGGACAAATCAAAGATCAATGTAGTGTCTCTCGAACTAAACATATCCGAAGAAATCACTGTTATCCAGGAGAGAAAAGTAGAACCTCAAGAAGAGCAGGAGAACATAGTAGAACCTCAAGAAGAGCAGGAGAACATAGTAGAAGCTCAAGAAGAGCAGGAGTCTATAGACGAAACTCAAGAGGCTCTAGTTAGTATTGCTAAGGAGATGACCGATCACATATTAACAGTTGATCAATTCCCTAAGGGAATTGACAACGAGCTGTCCATCGATGAGCTGATTGATCTAGGATTTAAAGCAAAATATACAGACAACTTTGAACAGGCTGCTTCCTATTTTTTCCGAGCGTTATCTCTCGATCCTATGCCTGATATTGCTTTTTATTTAATTCTGGATTGTTATTGGCTTTGGAACAATTTGGGCGAGCGTAAATGCGCGCTAACTCAGCTTGATGGGTATGTTAAAAGGTATATACCGCTATTCAATTCCGAACTAAGTCATCAGTTTGAAGCCTGGATGACGAAAGAAAATATCTACAAAAACTAAATCTTAGGGGGATTGTTCACGATGAAGCCGACTAAAGAAATTATAGGGTTGCGTATTATTAGTATTTCGGACGGAACTCAAGTTGGGGTTGTAAAAGATTTTGTCCTTAATCCGCAGGAGAAAACTTTAGATTTTTTGATTATTGATCAACCTACAGATTATTTTGGAGCGAAGGTCATTCCTTTTGCCGACGTTCTAGGTCTTGGAGCGTTTGCGATTACGATTCCTGATCCCAATGTTATCCAAGATGTCGCCCAAAATATCGAAGCCCAAAATTTGTTAAAGCAAGATACCCGTGTTATAGGAACAAAGGTATTGACTAAAAAGGGTCAACTCATTGGAGAAGTGAAAGAAATACTGATCGATGAGGAAACAGGTCGTATTGCCGCTTGCCTTTTTGAAGCAGAGGGTCAGATGAATGAAATTAGTGCCGAAAAAATTATCACACTAGGCAAGGAATTATTGATTATCGAAGGAGATCAAATGCTTCAAAATCGTCAGATTCCTGATCAAAACACTGAAAACCTGTCTCAAACGTCCTCCAACTCAACAGCACCAACCCCAAGGGCAGATGATATCCAGGACACGGCGGGAGTTGATTCTGCCGGAGAACCAGAAGCTGGTTTTAACTTATTTGAGCAACGACAACTGCAATATTTCATCGGCAAAAAGGTAGAGAAAAACATTGTCCTTGATAATGGTGACATTTTGGCGGCTGGAGAAACGATTACGCCTGAAATGGTAACTCTCATCACTACCCGTAGTACCTTGATGGAAGTAACCTCCCATTTACAAAAAAATTAAGAAAGCTCAATGGGATGAAGCTATATGAAAAAAACTGGATTTCTTCTGATCGCCTTGTTATTGCAATTATGTGTTACCCTCGTTATTGGGACCGTTGTTTCCTATGGTAGTACCAATGATCGGGCTCCATCAGGTTTGATTGTTTGGGGGCTGGACTTTTCTGGTTTAAATAGGGATCAGGTAGCCGCTCAATTAAAAGAAAGAATTCCGAATTCTGTCACCTATGAAGATCAAGTCTTTCCCTTGAAAGCAGAACAAACGCATAAGGTAATCGAACAATGGTTAGATCAGGTTTTTCCACGTTCAACTGGCTCTAAGATTGCAGATCACCTAAGTAACTTAGTACGTTCCAAAAACGACATTTCGACGGATCAGCTCGGAATGGACAGAGATGAGACTATAGATCAGTTGAAGGCTATAAGTGGGATTATTAACCAACCTATGCTTCAGGCAACGATAGCTTATAAGCATGGGCGATTAGAAAAGACACAAGGAAAATCAGGGCATGAAATGGATGTTGAAGCGACCTGGGTGAAGATTTCTCAAGAGCATGAGTACAAGCAGGTTGAAGCTGTTATCAGAGAAATTCCTGCACAGCCCAGTACAGCTGACTTAGCCAAAATTAACGATATTCTAGGGGATTATACAACGTATTTTAATTCTCAGAATGTGCCACGCACCCAAAACGTGCGAATAGCTGCTGAGGCGATCAATGATCACTTAATACCACCGGGCAAAGTATTTTCTTTCAACGGGGTTGTGGGAGAAAGGACTGAGGCTGCTGGTTACTTGCCTGCAGTTGTCTTTGTTGATAATTCCATGATTAAAGAGAATGGTGGAGGCATCTGCCAAGACTCAAGCACTCTTTTCCAAGCCGTCCGCCAGGCTAATTTGGCCATTGAAGAGAAGCACACGCATTCCTTACCGATATCCTACGTGTTAAAAGGACAAGATGCCACCGTTTTCTATGGTCTTCTTGATTTCCGTTTTAGAAATGATACGCAAGGGTATCTATTAATCAGTGCCCGAACGGGGGAGAACTGGTTAAGAATACGACTATTTGGACTGGCAGATGATCGACACCCGACTCTTAAGAACCCAGAGGGATATCCTACAAGTCCTGTGGATTGGCACCTGGATCCAAAATAGAAGACTCCCTGATAGATGGCAAAGTTAAGGTTAGCCGTCTGCAGGGGGTCAATCTATTTGCTGAAGATTTACAGCCCATTTGCTGATTTAGTTGAGAGGTTATATAGACTGATAAATAAGTTTTGCGGCAACTAACAGAGACATAATGATAAAGATTGGTTTAACTAGTTGAGCACCTCGTCGTATTGCTAGTTTGGTTCCCACATAGGAACCTAAGATCATGGAGAGAGCCATGGGGATACCATAAAAAAAGTCGATCTTTCCATGCCAGGCGAAGAGGAGAAGCGAGGCAATATTGCTTGTAAAATTTAAGACTTTAGAATTTGCAGAAGCCACGACAAAGTCAAAGCCATAGAGAGCGATAAACGAGAAGATGAGGAAGGACCCTGTCCCAGGGCCGAAAAATCCGTCATAAAACCCTAACGCAAAGGCAAAAAGACATCCTATCACAATTTTAGGAAAATCGAGTCCTTTGAACTGATTTTCCATTCCTAAATTTTTATGTAACAGGGTGTAAATTCCTACAATTAAGATTAAGACTAAGACTGCTTTGTTTAAAAAAGCTGAGCTTACACTGAGAACTGCCCAAGCGCCCAGAAAAGCACCTATTAAGGTAAATGGAATTTGCCACTTTACAAGTGAAAAGTTCACTTTTCCAGAGCGTGCAAACGTAATGGAACTGTTTAAAGAAGCCATGGAAGCCGCAAATTTATTGGTACCAAGTGCAAGATGTGGGGGAACACCCACCATCAGTAATGCAGGGAGACTAATAAGTCCACCGCCTCCGGCAATTGCGTCGACTGCCGCAGCCACAAAACCTAAGGTACAGATTAGGAAAAGATCAAACCACATTTTTAAAAATACCTCATTCTATTTTATTTGCCTATTGATTATACTCTCAAGGAACGTTTACGTCATCTCATTGAACAAGAAACTGAGAAATAATTTAATAATCTTCTAAGTTTGTATGATACTATGGTAATAGTAATAAAGATGCTTCAAGGGAAGGAGCAAACCTCTAAGTGCGGCAAGTAAGTGTTCATTCGTTAACAATAGGAGATGTATTAGGAAAAACCATCTTCTCCAGTTCTGGCAGAATCCTGTTAGGAAAAGGGGTTAAACTAACTCCGTTATTTATAGCAAAATTAAAAGATATGGGTCTCTCTATTCTGTACATTGAAGATGATCGTTTTGATGACGTTCAGGTTGAAGACGTTATCAGGGAGGAACATCGTCGCGAAGCTATGGAATTTCTAGAGAAAAGTACGAGGTCTATCCAGCTAGGGAAAAATCTTAACGATTCTGGCTTAAAGAATATTATAAGGAAAATTGTCGAAGAGATTTTGTTTAAAAAGGATATTCTAGTCAATTTGATGGACATGCGTAGTTTAGACAATCAACTGTTGGCCCACTCTGTCAATGTATGCGTTCTTTCGACGGTCTTAGGGAAGGCCCTCTTATTTGATCGTGAAAAACTTGAAAC
>NZ_JUEE01000074.1:0-9317 GCF_000802135.1 Desulfosporosinus sp. BICA1-9 | reverse complement strand
GCCGTCATCGGTGGAAGCGAACAGTTTATCTCCCTATTCTTCAAAGAGCTGCATCAGCCTGTTGGCTGTGCGCTGGGAATAGCTCACCGATTCGACCAACCATTTTCCCCATTCTCCATGGGGGAGCAAGGCCTTGGCCTCCTTCAGGCGCTTGCCGACCTCGAGGGCATTGGTAAGCATGATTTTACAAGTCTGTTGTTTGATCCTATTAATCTCAGCCGCGATGCCTTGCGGCGTACGTTCAGTGATGGGTTCATCCATTTTGATTCCCGCCTTTTTGGCAGCTTTAATTACAGCATACGTAGACGGGCTTCGGATGGTGATCTGTTTACACTCAATGAATATGTACAAACCAACCAGCTGATTGGCTTATTTAGCCCCACTGCTTCTCTAATAGTTTTTCAGTAAATATTCTTGTGATTTCAGGATCGAACTGTGTGCCAGCGTTTTCTCGAATTTCTTTCAATGCCTGTTCCTCACTTAAAGCATTTCGATAGGGTCGCTCGCTGATCATTGCATCGTAGGCGTCAGCCAGGGCAATAATTCTTGAAACCCTTGGAATAGCTTCCCCTTTTAACCCCTTTGGATAACCTTTACCATCCCATCGTTCATGATGAGCTAATATACAATCTGCTAATTCTAACATTTCATAAGATGAACTTAAGATTCTAAAGCCAATATCTGGATGCCGTTTTATTTGGTTCCACTCATTTTCAGTAAGTTTTCCTGGTTTATTAAGAATCCCTTCTTCAATGGCAATCTTGCCTATATCATGAAGCAAGCCTACAACTTTAAGCCTGCTAACTTCGATTTCAGATAAGCCTATAGCTCTGCCGATATCCTGGCATATCTGACTCACTCTTTTAGAATGTTGTTCTTCCCTGGGGTTTTTTTCATGCAGAGTATTAATGATTGTATTTATTGTATTACCTCTCATACCCTCGTTTGCAATAACTTTATACTTATACATAGCATCCTCAGCACTTTTTAATACTTTTAATATATCTTCATCTGTTTTTCCCTTTGTCTCCCAGCCAAACGATATACTGACACGAACAGCGTTCACAAGGACATTTGCATAAAGTTCTTTTATTCGTTTGACGATTTTTTCTGCCTCTTCTTTATTAGTCTTTGGCAGGAGAATGACAAACTCATCTCCGCCCCAGCGGGCGACTATATCATCTGTTCTGCACGCACTCTGAATAGCCTTTGCTGCTTCCTGGAGAAGCTCATCCCCTTTGTCGTGGCCAAATGCATCATTTACAAGCTTGAGCCCATTGACATCCCCGATTATTATTGAAATAGGAATATTTCTTTTAGTATCTAAACGTTTAATTTCTTCTTCATAGAATCTTCTATTATAAAGACCAGTTAGAACATCGTGATAACTTAAATATTGGTTTTCATCTTCCCGTTTTTTTCGATCTGTAATATCTCTTACAATACTGAGAATAACTCTTTTATCTCCTAAAAAGGTTCCATATGAACTCACTTCAACATCGATTGAAGTACCATCTTTTAGATAATGGACAGTTTCGAAAATAATCCCGTTCTTATCGGCTGAATCCATTTGTTCAATGTAAGATGCCTCGCTAAGCCTTAAATCAAAAATTTTCATTGCAGAAAGTTCTTTAGAACTATACCCATAAATTCTTATCGCGGCATCATTAGCTTCTAGAATATTCCCTTCTTTATCGATAAACAGCATTGCATCATTGGCCTTTTCAGCGAGAACCTGATATTTTTGTAGTCTTTCATATAACAGGTTCCGTTCGGTGGTGTCTATTCCTATTCCGGCAAAATACCGTTTATTATCAATAGTTACTGAACTGGCAGTAAAGTACATGGGGATTTTTGTGCCATCCTTTTTTTGTAGATTGGCCTCGGCAAACCCAAATCCATTCTGGTTAACTATTTCAATTCCTTCTAAGATAGCCGTTTGACTCTTTTCATCTCCTTTATACCAATCCAATAAATTCATGTGGGCCAGCTCTTCTGAGGAATACCCTGTCATCTCCTCGTGTTTCTTGTTCCATCTCACTAACTTACTATTATCATCGTAGAGATAAATGATCCCCGGAGAACTATTAAATAAGGCATCTGTAAAGAATCTTTCTTTACTCAACTCGTTTTCTGCTCTAGTTTTCTCAACAATTTCTTCTTCCAAGCTAGTATTCATGTCCTGAAGCTGATTTGTACGCTCAATTACCTTGTTTTCTAATTCTTCATTTAATCGTTTAATTTCTTCTTCAACCTTTTGTCGTTTAGTAATTTCTTCTGCAAGCATAGCATTCGTCTCTTCGAGCATGGCATTGCTCTCTTCCAACTCTGCATTCATCTCTTCAAGCATGGCATTACTCGCTTCCAACTGAACATTAATCTCTTCAAGTTGCGTAGTCCTTCGTTTTATCCTTAGTTCAAGTTCGCTATTTAAACTTTTAATTTCTAATTCAGACTGTATTCTTTTATCAATCTCATGCTCTAAAGAAATATTTTTGAGAGCATACTTAGAGAGTTGCTGTACATTTAAGAAAAGAAACTTACTAATATTCTCAAATTGTACTTGGGGCATACGCTTAACCTTAGCTAATTCATTTTTAAAGACATCCTGCTTTATTCCAATGACATCTGCGTACTGTACTATATCATTCATTTCATAATCTTCTTCGTCGAGAACTTGCCCAATTAGCCAGTTAGCGATATGCTTCCCCGCAACGATGATGCTTGCTCCGCCATCAAGTAGCCCCGCACTGAAGCATCTTTGGATTTTAGGACCTTCCTTATTAGGGCTTCCAATGATTGAATCTGAAATTAGGCAATTTTTAAGCCCTTGTTCAGTTTTTCTTATTTCGTTACATAAACTACAAAAACCACTTGGTTCAGTGATCGGTGTGCCATCAGGCTCGGTGATGATTGAAGCCACACCCGTAGCGGCAGAAAACAAATCCTGAAGTTTTTGTATTTCCTTCAAATCAAAGAGCTCAGAAAACCTATATTCCTTAATTTTTGTATAGCTGTCGGTGGTCAATCGTTCGATCATCTTAATTCTCCTTGCTCTTTGATTAATGATACTTATCTTATATTATTATTGTTTTATTATTTAGCATTTATTTCAACATAAAACCCATTTTTCCTCTATATTACGTCAAAGCAGAATATTTCTTTTTTGTAATTTTTACCCATTTTAAGATAAATACGGAACACCCACTTGCATGAAGTGGGTGCCTTAAACGTGGATTAAACAATTTTAGTTTAGGGCATACTGTTTTTTAGAATTCGTAACGCCCTCAGAGTATTCCACCTGCTTGGTTCCCCTACTTTCTCCATCTCAAAATGAACTTCCCCTGGATATTTAGCCTGCATGGGCCATGTTCCATCAGCACTTTGTTTCATTTTAATAAGATCAATTGCCTCTTGCATTCTTGGATCATAAGGAACGTCCCCCAGATGAAAATAATCAAGTGCCCTCAGCACATCATAGCGCCATCTAGAAGGATAGGAGAACATCAGCATTTTATTATCGATAATTTCTCCTGTCTTATCGGATTTAAACAATCTATGCTGTAAAATAAATTCTCTTGATTTATTCTCAGCCTCTTGTAATTCGGATAATCGATAGCTATATCCGTTCTTCGAGTATTCCAGAATTCCCTCAATAACTGATATCGTGGAATGTAAGGAACTATGTACTGCACCTTTTCTGTTGAATCTACAGTTAAAACCACCGTCATTCATATGTTGTAATAAAATAAAATCGATAATAGAATGTAAATTAGCTTGGTTCACGCCAAAATACGAAGCATAATTTAAAACCATACCATTAATACAAACGTCACTTTGCTTTATAGTTCTAGATGGATTAATTCCTCCATCTGGACCTTTTTCATATTTAAAGATTGAACTAAGAGTTTCCTTTATCTCTCTGTTATCAGGAGCTATTGAAATATTTTTTAATTCCAGTAACGCGTAATGCTTATTAATCCATTTAGACTGGTAGAATCCCTGTCCTCCATGACCATTTGAATATAGACTATTTAAGAATTGTTTTCCCCAGCCTTCAAATTGAATGCGAGTTCTTAGTGCTTTTAAACTATTTAGATCCGATTCAAGTATATCCCTGTGAGTTTGATATTGTATCACAACATCACCTTTCAAAAGCCAGTCAATTACTTTAGTTGATGTCATCTTTTCAACTCCCCTTCTCTTATAAACCTACTGCCGGAAAGATACTAATCTCAGGGCAAACTCTAACTTTGACCCGCTAAGCGTAAACCGCAAATTTGAACCTCTGGCTTTCGAGCCTGTAATATCATTTGATTTCGGCCTCCATTTATTGGAATTATATCTGGAACCGTTTATCCAAAGCACGAAATTGTATTGCTTCAGCTAGATGCTCTGGAAGAATATCTGCGGAACCTCCTAGGTCAGCGATCGTGCGAGCAACCCTTAAAATTCGATCATGAGCGCGAGCACTAAGGTGTTGGCTATCAAAAACCTTATGCAGAAGATATTCCCCACTCGAAGTTAGCCTTCCAAATTCTTTGGTTTCCTTTGCCGTCATTTCCGCATTGGTTTTTGCCGGTCCTAGGCGAGCCCATTGCCTCTGACGGGCTACCATCACTCTCTCTCTGATTACACTAGAAGATACATTGTCATTGCTATTCTTTAACTCTGAATAATTCAGCCTTGGCACCTCTATATGCATGTCAAAGCGATCCAAGAGCGGACCGGAAATCCTGCCTCGATAGTTTTGGATTTGCATTGGTGTACACTGACAAACTCTTCCCTGATCACCGAAAAAACCACAGGGACACGGGTTCATACTTGCTATAACACTAACATGGGCTGGATAGGTAATACTCCCTGATTGTCGAGTGATCGTCAATTCACGATCTTCCAAAGGCTGCCGGAGACATTCCAGGACTTCTCGAGCAAACTCTGGCAACTCATCTAAAAAGAGCACACCATGATTCGCAAAACTTAACTCTCCCGGACGTAACTCACGTCCTCCCCCAATCATTCCCGCCTTTGTAACGGTATGGTGAGGACTTCGAAAAGGTCGATGTTGAACCAAAGTACCATTACAATTTAGTAATCCACAAACACTGTAAAGCTGAGTGACCTCAATGCTTTCCTGCTCGCTTAAGGGAGGAAGTATCCCTGAGTATGCTTTAGCCAGTAGTGTCTTTCCCGATCCTGGCGGTCCCACAAGGACGACATTATGTCCGCCCGCAGCTGCTATTTCTAAAGCCCTCTTCGCATGTTGTTGTCCATGAACATCTGTCCAGTCCACCTTGACTCCGTTATATAATTCTGGTTGCGGAGTCCGCGACATCGTGCCATCCTCAAAGCCACTTCCAGCTTCTATTCCCTTGACAATTTGTGCCAGACTAGCTGTACTATACGTCTCTAAGCCTGTCACCAAACGAGCTTCTGCCAGATTGTCTGGAGGAACAATCAAGCATAGCGTTTCGCTGATACGGCCTTCGTCTAAGCTAGATTCAATGTTTACTCTATCTAGGGTTATAGCCATAGTGAGTACACCTGGAACGGGGCGAAGGGTCCCCTCTAATGAGAGTTCTCCTGTCAAAACATACTGAATGGCTGATGGTAAACTACATTGCCCAGTCGCTGCAAGAATCCCGATCGCAATCGGCAGATCGAGACCCGATCCTTCTTTGCGCAAATCTGCGGGAGCCAAATTCACCGTTACCCGCTGCAGGGGAAACTGATAGCCTGAGTTACGTATCGCTGAACGAACTCGATCCCGAGCCTCTCTTACAGCAGTGTTCGGCAATCCGACGATATCAAAGCTTGGTAAACCATTCGCCACGTCAACTTCTACCCGGATCAGATGAGCTTGTAATCCAAGGACTGTCATGCCATATACCGCAGCGAACATACCTTGCCCTCCTAAAAACTATGATTTTTATAAAGCTATTAGAGTTATCCATAAGCCACAGTTATTAATAGTTTATCACAGGTACAGTACAGAAACTTGAAATACTACTAAAAAATCCCTATATCGACAATTAATTCTTTTATAACTTTCTCTAGTCCGATAATAAGTGTTATAAAAGAGACTGCCATCAGTTACTGATGGCAGTCTATCAAAAGGCCATGGAAATCTCCATGGCCTTTTGTCAACCCTAACTCTTTTTTTACAAACGTGGAAGCTCAATCCAAAAGGTCGTCCCTTTTCCCATATCACTTTCAACCCTAATATGTCCATAGTGAGCTTCTACAATTTGACGCACAATGGCTAATCCTAAGCCCATTCCTCCATCCTTGCGAGACCGTGCCTTATTTACTCTGAAGAAGCGATCGAAAATATAGGGCAAAGCTTCTTTGGGAATCCCTTCTCCTTCATCCTGAACCGCCAACCGCACTTGATTCTGTTCTTCCTCCAGAAAGACTCGAACTGTTTTTCCGCTCGGGGTATGACTTAAAGCATTATCTAAAAGATTAATAAAAACTTGCAGCAGTCGATCTGGGTCTGCATAGAGTTCACCGGATGCCTTAGAAATTTCAAGATTTACCCCTAACTCTTGAGCCCTTCCTTGAAAGCGTTGTTCAATATCCAGCATAAAGCTCTCCAGGTCAATAGCAATGGGTTGTGAAATTTGACCCCGTTCAAGCCGATTCATGTCTTGTAAGTCCTGAACCAGACGAGCCAACCGCTTGGCTTCTTCAAAGACCAAATCAAGGTATTCCTCTTGCTGATCTTTTGGTATCACACCATCCTGGATAGCCTCCAAGTAACCTTGTATCAGATGTAGGGGGGTTCTAAGCTCATGGGTGACACTGGCTAAAAACTCTCGTCGACTCTTTTCCGCTCGTAAAGAAGCGGTGACATCGCGTAGAACCGCAACATGTCCGCCAAACCCTTCTTTATCTGCCAAAGGGGCCATAACGACTTGTAAGACTTGGATTCCAAGTGAAATCGTTGCATAGTTCTCCAACCGACCCTCGCTGAGCACCATCGTCTGAAGGAAGCTAACAATTTGGTCCTTGCGTTCCTGGATTTCAACGTCATTTTCTTGCCATAACCCTTTTGCAGAATCATTAGCATATAGAATTTTTCCGCCATAACTCAGCATTACAACCCCATCGCTAATGCCTTCAATGATCCCTTGAAGTAAATTTTTCTCTCGCGAAAGCCATTCCATATGGTTTTTGAGGCTTTCCCCCATTGAATTTAAGGCTTCGGCCAACTCTCCAATCTCATCGTTACTTGCTACTCCCAAGATAGGCATGAAATCCCCTTTTGCCATTCGGGTCGCACCTCTTTGCATTAAGGCAAGAGGCCGTGTAACCTGTCTTGCAAAGAAAAGGCTGACCACAGTAGCTAAGAAAACAGCAATCAGAGAAGCGTAGAGAATCAGTCGGCGAAATGTCGCTATACTTTCTTGAATAGGTATCGGCGAACTCCCTAATAAAACAACCCCTTGAACAGGTTTAGATCCGACTGGAGCTGCAGCAAGCAGCATGGCTTGCGCTCGGCCATTCACGGGTAAAGCCTTAATCGAAATGGTTTTTCCTGTTAAGACTTCTTCTAAATATCCTTGAGTAAAGAAGTCTGAGGGTTGTAAGTCGCGAGACCATCCACTTAATGGACTTCCAACCAAACCTCCAAGATGCCATTCTATAACACTTCGTTGCTCTTGGGGCGTCGTAGAACCTGACATCAAAATGACATCTCCTTCTGGATCAAGGAGGACCAATTGGGTTCCCGAAGTAAGTCTAAGTTTCTCCAGTAAGTTTACACGTCCACTCCAACTTGGCAGTGTCTCCAATTGCTTTGATATCTCATTTGCCTCAGCACGAAGTGTCTCTAACTTTTGCTTTAGGTAGAAATCCCCAAAAAGCCAAGTTATCGTCAGCCCTAAGCCGCCAAGGACCGTGAGAATAAGAATGGTCGTTGCTAACCATAGCTTTATAGAAATATTCCATGTGTAGCGCATTTTCACGCAAATAACACCTGTCTTTTCTCCTTGACGTTGATTTTAGGTTGTTAATTGACTATCTCTGAATCAAATTTATAACCCACGCCCCATACGGTAACCAGCATTTGCTTCACATTTGGATGGGCCAGTTTCTCTCGTAACTTTTTAACATGCGTGTCTACAGTTCGGGCATCCCCATAAAAATCATACCCCCAAACTGTTTCCATAAGCTGCTCACGTGAGAATACTCGTCCACGATTCTTAGCCAAAAAATAGAGCAAGTCAAATTCCAGAGGAGTTAAGTTAATGACATCGTCTCCTATGCTAACCCGATGTCTCTCTTTATTTATACAAAGCAATCCAGCGCATATCTCGGTCGTAACCGGATGGAGCTTTCCTGTAGACCGACGCAAGAGAGCTTTGACTCGTGCGACTAATTCTTTGGTGCTGAACGGTTTGACCAGATAATCATCGGCGCCCAGTTCAAGCCCCAACACACGATCAAACTCCTCCCCACGGGCGGTCAGCATAATGATCGGGATCGCTGAACTCTCCCGTACTTCCCGACAGACACGCCAGCCATCAATGTCGGGCATCATAAGATCCACAATTAAAAGCGAAAATTGACCAGCACGAAACTTCTCCAAAGCAACTCGCCCATCCTGTGCTTCCTCAACGGCATACCCCTCTCGTTCGAGATATAACCTTACTAAGCTTCGAATTTTCTCTTCATCATCGACGATTAAGATCGGATCCAATTTGCAAACTCTCCTTTGGTACAACAATTATTACCGAAAAGATCTGATTAATACTAGTTTAGCATCCATTTGTGAAAATTGTGTGATCAAAACAGCAACCCTTTATAAAGCCGCTTTAATCCAGTTCACTTCAGAGCTTTCCCCAAGCTGACGGATTGCAACCACATCAAATCTTAGACTAGGCCAGTTTTTATAGCCTTGTTGCATTATATAGCCTCTCGGAATTCAAGGGGTGGGAACGGCGGATATATGGAAAATGAGCTGGAAATTCGCGATAAACGAGGGTAATTCTTAAGACAGAAAAGGATTTTTAATAATGGGTATAGCAAACAAACGTCACAGTGCCCTTTTTAAAAACTAAAAAACGTTAAGCAGTCTGAGGAAAAATCCATGATTTAAGATCCTTGAAGCTCTCCTTCTGATGAGAAAACCAAGCATCCATGTGCTGACAGATCATAATGGCATAAATGCGAACGTACCACACTTTCGTGGAACGATGTCGTCCAGATTCCAGCTTGTAGTCGATCTTCTCTCGTTTATTGGAGCGTTCAATGGATGTTCGGCGTTTGTAAATGACCTTCCACTTTTCCGAGTCGCGAGGAGTCTTGGTAAA
>NZ_JUEE01000073.1:0-76084 GCF_000802135.1 Desulfosporosinus sp. BICA1-9 | reverse complement strand
AATGAACGGACGCAGGCCCGGCAAGAAAAAGACCAGGCCCAACAGGAGAACGCGGACCTCCAGAAAACAGTGGAAGACCAAAGCGGTATCATCACCGGGCTGACTGCGGAGCTCGCCAATCTGAAGGTCCAATTGGAGAACGTCAAGACGTCCAAAGCGGAACTCGATAAAACGGCCAGGCAGCTGAAGGATTCGCTGGAATCGCTCCAACAAAGCTCATCCGCCAAGGGCTACGAGAAGATGAAAACGAACTTCATTAATACGTCGCTCAAGGTCAGGGCCAACCATATCGCCTTCCTCTGTGAAAACCTGGATAAAACCATTAAGGATGTGAAGCATGAGCTGCTCCAAATCGCCCCCAATGACAAGGAGACGTATATCACTTATAAGAATAAAGTTTACGATCTTTTGAATGTGTGGCTTAAGGACGAGACGTGGAGCAGGCAAGCTCGCCCCGGCGAAGATGCGCAGTAAGGAATGGTGGATGATGAAGAGGAAATTTGTTTTCCCGGCCATTATTGAGCGGGATAAAATAAGCGGCAACTATACGGTTGTTTTTCCGGACCTGCCGGGCTGCGCCTTCGAAGGAGAGGATTTTATCCAGGCTTATTACTGGGCCGGGCCCAGGCTGGGGTTTCATTTATATATGATGGACAGAGAACATGAGCACATCCCCGAAGCTTCGGAAACTTCAGGCTGGGAAATCGCAGCGGACGCTGTCGTTGTTCGGATAGAGGCCGGTCTGCAGGAGTGGTGCCTGGTGCCTGAGAAACCTCCGAAAAAGTACCATCTCCTCGAAATCAGTCTAGTAATAATGCGGGTTTGGAGGCATAAAAACTAGAAAAACATGAGTTTTTCGGAGCCTTCCCTGACACCAACTTATCAATAATCCAAATGAAACACTAATTTGTTCTCATGCGACAGGATAAGCTAAGTTTCACAGCAGGAAAAGAAAACAATTGAAAGGAATTAATAAAAGAGCAAATAGAAGATATTTACTGCCTTTTTTAGGGGGGGAAGAACGTGCTATATTTATAGCTTTTGTGGCTTTTTAGCAAGTTGAATTGAATCCGTGAACATTAGGAAGAAACCTTCTATAAATTGCCATAAATACAATTCTGAAGAAATTTCCAATTAAGAAAGGGTGTTAAAAAATGAGCAATCAAAGTATTGCAGAATTGGTCCATGATTTAGTCAAGAATCCTAAAAGTATGTTCTCGCGAGAACACGGGATACCTTCGGCAGAACTAAAGACTAATGAAATTACTATCATCCAAAGGGTTTTTTCTGAATATGAGATATCTGGGGATGTTGTGACTCTTGGAACTTTACCACTAGGTTTATGGGCATAAAAAGTGGTTAACTTTCAGATGGATCAAGTTATTTCTGCTAAAATTACTGAAATTCTAACAAGGGCCAAACTTAGTCCGGAAATGTTACAAATGATTAATTCCTCGTTGAACGCCGACTGCAATGACGGAGAACTATATAAATGGGCCCACTTAACGTTAATGAATTGTGAGTGTGTTAGCGGAGGGTCAGAAGTCGCGTTGCCAGGAGCAATTGCCATGGAATTATCTGCCCTGGCGGCCGATATTTTTGATGATATTCAAGATCAGGATAATGATGATCTACCTTGGCGTCAAATCGCCACCGCTAACGCTCTAAACCTTGCTATCTGTTTAAGTAATTTGAGCAGTAAGGCTGTTGCGATGTTACCTGATGGTAGAGATAGCAAACTTTACAGGGAAGTTAGCCAAATGCTGAGCCATATGTGGATAACGGCCAGTGATGGTCAATTCCAAGAAGTTCTATTTGACACTCGTGAGCAAATTTCGATTGATCAGTATTTTGAGCTGATCAAGCGAAAGTCAGGAAGTTTAACGGCCTGTGCCTGTAAAATCGGAGCAACCTTAGGTGGTGCGTCCGAATCGTTGGTGCTTCAATTAGAACAGTTTGGGACAAACCTGGGTATCATGAGCCAAATCAGAAATGATTTAAATGACTTTCTAAACTTCGAAAAGAAAAAGGATTTTGTTAATAATAAAAAAACCCTGCCCTATGTCTACCTTTTGAATATTCTTAACGGTAAAAAAGCCGAAAAGTTCAAAGAATTATCTCAAATGAAAGGCAACGGGTCGGAAATGTTCGGGAAGGAAGAACAAAGATGCTTAAAACAACTGGCCATAGGTGAAGGGGCTGTACATTACTGCAGAGTGATGTATGAACTATCTAAGGAAAAGTCAATGGAAATAATTCAGGCAATGCCCGTTCCGAAAAAACGCAAAGAGAAGATGATTAAACTTGTTGAAGAAGGTGTTTAGGCGGCAAGCATATTACATTGCGAGTGCCGCCTTTGTTTTGTTATCACTCTTATATACTATAGCTATTAGTAATCAAGCTTATGTAGGGCTTGATCTTATGACCGTAAACGGAAGATGGATTGTGACTTTAAGTGATCCTCATGGTGAAGGGTACAAATTAGGGATACGAGTCGGGGACCAGATATTAAGAATTAACAATCAAGATACAGGGGAGTACCGCTTTGTTCAAAAATGGAGTCAGGCGGAAGGGGCATCTTCTATACAATACAAAAGGGTAGACCAATCAACAGATAGCATTATCGAAATACCTAAAAGTACAGTTCTTCTGAAATTATTAAGTGAAATGCCTATGATAATCTTGGGGGTTGTTTTTTGGATTATAGGATTTATTACATGGTATATGCGGCCCTTTTTGGATCAAGCGCGTGCTTTATTTTGGTTAAACTTGTTTATTGGTTTGGCAATCGTCATAGCTCCAGCTTCAAGTCGTGATTTGATCTTTGCCAGGGAATTAGAATACATAACCTTGTCGTCAGTACCTTTGTTTCTTATTCAATTATTTTCATTTTTTCCAAGCGAAAATAGAAATCAAATAAATAAGTTTGGACGGCTTGTGTTTGCCTCGGTGTTGATATTAATATTTATTCTAACCATTTTGCAATCTGTCAGTTTAATACATTTTGATAGTCCATTAAAAAGACTAGTGTTGTCAAATTTGATTATAGGCGTTTTATTAGTTCTTTGGAATCTGGCTACGTTATTTAAGTTGCCAAACGATAAACCGGAAAAAAACCAAGTAAATATTTTACTTTTGGGCCTGGCGATAGGGTTCTTGCCGTATTTTCTATTAACGGCGGTACCTGTCATATTTGAATTTCAACCAATTGTGAACACAAAGGTTAGTTATTTATTTATTTCTGCTGTTCCTGCAACTTTGTACTATGTCATCGTCCATAAGTATTTACCAGATAGTCGTCGGCTCTTAGGTTTAATAATTTCATTTTTTGTTACGGGAGTAATAGTTAGCATTGTTGTCTCGTATATTCTCCTTACTTCGAAATTAGTAACTACCTTAAATCTGGAAGTGTATCTTGCCACACTAACTTTAACAATGTCGTTCATTATTTGTTCTAGCTTTATTAGAGTTGCGATCAGTAAGCAAATTGAAAAATTCGCACCTTTGGAAGGAAATCGAGGTATTAAAAGAAGTGTACTCAAGCTGAACGAAAGACTAATTTCTATTAATGAAGAAGACCGGCTATTAGAAGAAGTGGTGAAGAGTCTAATGATCGAGGGGGCTTTAATTGTTGTAGAAGATGACAAAGGAGGGTACCATAAGAAAGCTGTAGGAATATTCTTGGAAAAACCAAGTGAACAAATCGAACTGGAGGAGTATTTTCAAGCTGATCAAAGGATTAATTTAGAAGTAAAAAGATTTCCTGATGATTCTTCAGTCGAACTATATATTCCCTTAGTTTCTAATAATTTTACTTGTGGAATATTTTTAGGCCACCGTAATTCCCGCGTCAAATTTGAATATAATGAACTTCCATTAGTTACGTTGATTTCGAGTCAATTGGCTCAACGCCTAATGACTACGTTTGTTATCAAGGACTTATCGAAAGAAATTATTGATTTGGCCCAAAGATCTCTTGACTTACAACGAAGAAATCAGAGGCTTCATGGAATAACTGGTTCTTTGTTTAAAAGTATTGAGCAAGAGAGGAAATCATTGGCTCGTGATCTTCACGATGGCGCGTTGCAGTTAGCCTTAGACCTAAACCGGTGGCTGGACGATATTGCCGAGGAATGCCCAAGCGCAAAGTGTGACAAACCTATCAAAGCAATTGCTCATATGCGAGAAGTAGTTAAAAACTTGAACTTTGAACTACGTTCAATATGCAGTGATTTACGTCCACCATCCTTAAACGATTTAGGATTGCTGAATGCCATCCAAATTTTGTGCGAAGAGAAAATGGAAAATGAGTCGGTGCTTATTTCTCTAGAAACAGTAGGTATTAGTGAAGGAGTACGACTGAAGGAAGAAGTAGAATTAGCCGCTTACCGCTTTATACAGGAAGGGATAACGAATGCCGTAAAACACTCAGGTTCGAGCAAGACAAACATTTACATCAAGCTCAGCGATTCTGAGATTGAATTGAGCATTAGAGATTTTGGCAATGGGTTTGATATTCGCAAGATAGATGAATGGCCAATATCAAGTGAACATTTTGGTTTGATTGGTATGAAAGAAAGGTTCCAAGTCATTGGTGGTGAGCTTCAGATCAATTCCATAATTCATCAAGGAACTATCCTGAAAGCTTCTATTCCGAGATAAGGAGATAAAAAATGTCTATGGGTAATGAAAAATCAGAAAATATAAAAGTATTAGTAGTTGATGACCATACCCTTTTTGCGGAAGGCACTGTTTCTTTACTCTCGTCGGAAACGAATCTGGAGATAGTGGGAATCGCAAACGATGGAAATCAATGCCTAACCCTCTTAAGATCAAAAACACCTGATATTATATTGCTTGATATTAGCTTGCCGGACTGCTCAGGAATCAATTTAATAGACGATATAAAATCTATAAACCCGAAAGTAAAGATTATTATGCTCACAGGTCTTAATCCCAAAGGGTATCTTACAAAGTCACTGCAGAAAGATGTTCATGGATTCCTATTAAAAGAATGTAACAAAAAGGAAATGATCGAGGCTGTTTTTTTTGTGGCACAAGGAAAAGAATACTTTTCAAAAGGTTTGGCCCCTTTTTTGAAGTTTGCATTTGTAGGAAGTAATGGAGATAAGCAAGCTTTAATATCACAACCTATTGATATTGGCGAATTACTATCTTCCAGGGAAAAAGAAATCATGGATCTAATTGTAAAGGGTTTCAACAATCAAGAAATTTCCTCGACATTAGATATAACAATCAGGACTGTAAAATACCATACAAGCAATATCCTTTTTAAACTCAGTGTAAAATCTCGCTCAAAAGCGGTTGCAGTTTGGACTGAGATGTCGATGAATGAGGTTGAAAGACATTGAAACATATATTAAGAAGTTTAGATAATTCAGAAGGAAAAATGCAACAAATTATCTCTAATCAAGCCTGTATGATTATATGCCTGTACTTAGGTACAGGCATTTTTTAATTGGTACCTGTACTTTGGTACGTGGTTAAAATTATTGCAATAAGTTATAATCTAGTAAACCAAATGACAATAGTTTTCAAGATAACCAGATTTTAGTCGTTGCCTAATAGATTGTTAACAAGTATTTGAATGGCTTTCGCTATTTAAATAGAGACGCCCCCAGATCATCAATACCTGCAAAGTAACAAGTGATCTGAAGGCGTTCGCCCCTACACAAAATAGTAGGTATTTTTATACTACACCTACTGGGGATATTTGTGAAGGGAGATTTAGAAAGGGAGGGAATTATTTGTTAGTTGTCCCTTGAGCAAAGACTTGGGCCTGATTACCCGTGCGTACTCCGAGTGGCTATATTGCAAACTGACCTTTCTTTTCATCCGGACAGTGTGCTAACCACTGCACCACATACTTCCCAGTTATTCTAAAAATGTTATCAATAGAAGATTCGTTAAAATTAGAATGTTATGACATATTTCGCCAGATAAATAATTGTACAATTTGAATTGGTCGAATAAATATGGAAATAGGAAGGTGTATAATGAAAAAGAGAAGTTTTTTTGTTGTATTGGGACTTTGTTTGGTAATGCTTCTGTCTGTAATTCCTGCGTATGGTGCTCAAGCAAATTCTAGTAAATTAAATGACAAAGAAATTAGTGAGTTAAAGGCGAAACTTAATTCTGAGGGACTAGCAAAGGATAAACAAGAATTACTTATACAAAAAATTATGAATGGGGAATTAATTGATTCAATTAACCCGGAAAAACTAAAAGCTATACCTAAAGATTATTTTTCTTTGTCGAACATTGATTCGGAAAAAAAATATGTTTTCCCTGACGGTTCATATTGCAAAACATCTACAATTAATATTATTCCTGAAAATGAACAAAAACTGTTAGATGCTATTGGCGATAAAAAAGTTGTTGATAAATTAATCAACAACAAAGATAAAAACTCAGAACAAATTGTTCGGACAAGTGGTTTTAACAATTATAGTATATGGATACAACATGACTTTATTGTAACTGGCGGAGGATTTCAATGCAGCTTTACAACGGCGTCGGATTTTTATACTGGTAGGAGTATAATTAATTCTATTTCCAGCCCAATGAGTTGGGGTGTAGGTGGACAAACAAACACTGAAACTTTAACAATGGACAGACAAGCACAAATTGGAACTACTCCTGCTCAAGCTTCACTAAGATGGAGATTTGTCGCTATGAGTGGCGCAGGTTCATTTTGGTATGGGTTTACTTTTAACCTCAGATATGAAGATTGGTGGGTATCATAAAGAGTGTTGTCGATTTTTATTTAAAAGATAGCGACTAATATTATCAAATCCGACCAAGTTAAAGCTCCTTATAGGTAGTGTCACTTACTGTTATCTACTTATAGGGAGCATTTTTACTATGGCAATCTTTTTATCCTTTGCCTTAAGCTCAGCTTCCAGTTCAGCTATTCTGGACTTAATCGGGTAAAACTGAAGATGTAGCTAGGGGTATGTTCTGATCTGTAGGTTACGTTTACTTAAGTTGAACCTGGATAAAAGACTACTATGCCCATTTCGTTCATATATCATCGCAATCGCCGTTTGCTGATACCCTTAAAGCTTAGCATTACGCTATCGGTTATTTGCTAGCCTAATGTTTGCAATAGTTTTGTTTGGAGTCAATTTTGTAAAAGTTATAATTAAACGTTCCACCCTTATCCAGCATGTGGTAAATTAAGCAGTTTTATATGACTTTAGGAGCAAAATAAAGGTATAATATTCTTGGCTGTCAAATACATTTCATGTGAATATTAATGAAAATGGCGAAATCGTAAGGGCTTTTTAACAAATCAGAGAAGTTGAAAGGAGTAAACAGGACTATGGTGGACGCCACACTAGCTACTATTAGTGTTCTCTTAATTCGTTTGGCTATCCCAGTTGTATTTATCATCTTTGTTGTATGGCATGTAAGGAAATTAAATAGTATTAATCAGACTGTTCGTGACATTCTTGAAAAGTTAAAAAACGATTAATGTATGAGGGGGTACTTTCTTACGTAACGCTAAATAAAAAACTTATAAGCCAACTCAAGTCTATGAAAAAATAATACATAATGAAATTTCTAAATATAATTTTACTCATATGGTCCGATAACTAACACAAAGACAAGTAGATAAATTATTGATTTCTCAAATTCAGTTAAGTTTAACTCTGAGCGCCGATTTAACTTGTGGGAAAAAATAAATCATAATACCTTTATTTTGAACTCATAATTATTTGTGTTCATACTATTGACGGGGCTGTCAAAATAGTGTTTAGTACACTCATTCTGAGGCAGCTACTTTCAAAAATTCAGAAGAAAATAGGAATAGGAGTGTAAAATCAGCGCGCAGTATTGCTGATTTTACACTCCTAATTAATTTTAGGAACCACAAAATAGAGATCCCATGAATCTCACTAAATACTACGTAATTGAGGGCATTCTCAGATTATGCAACCTCAATTTGATGTAATGAACAGCTAACATCAGTCTTTTTCAGAGACAGGGTACCCTAGTCACGACAATATGACTATATAAATATAGCTCTATTATCGTGACAGGGCACGTGGAGACGATAATAGTGCTATATTTGAGGTGAGCTGAAAGCCTTGGTGTGATTTTTATCGTGACGTGGTGAGCTGGGAATATATATCATTTGAAGGCCAGATCGTCTTTTTTTGGACGGTCTGGCCTTATTTTATTTGGAATACTTCTGTAATCTTGGAAGGAATTTGATGTAAATATGTGGAATGTTAGTTTTATATATCATCTAAAGTTTCGCACCCATTAGGTATGGTTTTTACCCATTTCTGTTATGCCTACTCCCCCATTTATGGCCGTTCAGCTTACATTTTAGGTATAAGTGGCGATACTCTCTTATTTGAAGCAGTTATGCAGCCTGGGATAGATCCGCTGAGTCCTGAAAACATTTTCGGTATGATGAGCGGCCTCTTAACCGGCTCTGGTGCGTTTTTCTCGGGACGTTGGATGATTATGGGGAAAAGTCCGTTAACAAATACTTGGGGTGACGCCAACTGTGGGGGATATTTTGCTCCGGCAATAAAGTCCACCGGATATGACGGTATATTTTTTGTGGGTAAAAGTAAAAAACCTGTTTACTTACTGATAGACGGTGATAAAAAAACGCTCATAGATGCTACTGATTTATGGGGAAAGGATTCCAATGATACGATTGACGATTTAACGAACAGATATGGCGCTCATTTTAAAACAGCTTGCATCGGACCAGGCGGTGAAAAAATGGCGAGGATTTCCGGTGTCGTAACAGATAAAGGAAGGCTGGCAGCAAGAAGCGGATTAGGTGCAGTAATGGGCTCAAAAAACTTGAAAGCAGTATGCCTTGGTGGTAATAAGAACGTCAATATTTTTGACGAGCAGACGATATCAAAATTGATAGATGATTTTGCCCAGCCGTTTTTTACCTACAAACATCCACTGAAAGACAAAATTATAAATGAAGCGGCAAATATACCGGTATTATCAGGCGTTATACGCTTTCTAAGCGAAAATAATATGTCACCTATTAGTGGAGAAGTTGAAAAATACGCTATGAAAACATGGGGAACATCAGGTACAGTAGCTTACTCAGCCAACATTGGTGATTCGCCGGTTAAAAACTGGAAAGGTGTCGGTTATATCGATTTTCCAGGAAGGTTAACTCATGAAATTTCCAACGATTCGGTAACTAAATATGAAACGGATAAGTATGGATGCTACAACTGTCCACTTTGTTGTGGTGGAAAAGTAGCTGTAACGGAAGGACCCTATCCTATATCAGAATCCCATAAGCCTGAGTATGAGACGATTTGCGGCTTTGGGACAATGCTGCTTTGCAATGATATGCCCAGTATTATCAAGATAAACGATCTACTGAACCGTGCTGGTATTGACACAATCAGCTGTGCAGTAACTGTCGCATGGGCTTTTGAGGCATATGAAAACAAAGCAATCACCTCCGCTGATACGGATGGTTTGGAGTTAACCTGGGGTAATGCCGAAGCAACTGTAAAACTGGTTGAAAAAATAGCAAACGGAGAAGGCATTGGAAAACATCTCATGAACGGCGTCAAATTAGCATCCGAACACTTTGGAAAAGGCTCACAAGCATATGCAATGCATGTGGGAGGACAAGAAGTACCGATGCATGATCCACGCAATCCCGATGGCACGGGTCTAGGGGTTGGATATGAAGCGGAGCCCACACTAGGTAGACATACCAGTACGCTAGACTGCTGCAGTTTGTATAGACCAGCTCAACCGAGTAATAAGTTAACAGATAAGAACCTTCATCCTATGAAGAATAAGTGCACGGATGCAGATCCGGGTGATAGTTTAAGGGATGCTAGCTGCTTTATGGATCTTATCAACGGTTTTGGTCTTTGTGCTTTTGCTTTTGATGCGGAAGTTACACCACCTATCGTTGAATGGGCTAACGCAATGACAGGATGGAACTTAGGCTTTGAGGAATACCTGCACATAGCACGAAGAATAAAAACTCTTCGCCATTCATTTAATATTCGTGAAGGCATAAACCCTATGGAGTATAAGATGCCTGATAGGGCAAGGGGTATCCCACCTTTAGAGAAAGGCCCTAACGCAAAGATTAAAAATGATTTCGAAAAAGGAAAGTTAAACTATTTCGTCGCCATGGGATATGACTTAAAAACAGCCAAACCACTTCTTGAAACACTCGATATGTTGGATTTACCTGAGGTAAAGAAAGCCTTATATAAGTAAAATATATTTGCATAGACAAACAGTCTGAACTTGTATCTTGAGCTTCAGACTGTTTTGTTAATGCATATTTAATTTAAGCTAGTTCTTGGAGGTGTGGTATGATTCTACAAATTCTTATAGTAATTGTCTTTATCGCTACTTTTATCGTTAACTTATATGCCGACAGAAATAGTAATCTAAAACTCAAAGTACTGACAAAACCCCTATTAGTGCCCTTAATTATTCTTTTCTATTTGACAAGTGCAGTGCATATCAACTGGTTTATTGTAACTGCTTTATTTTTCGGGTTTCTTGGTGACGTTTCACTATTAGGGGGATCGAAAAAAATATTCTTTGCAATTGGTTTATTGGCATTCCTTGTTGGCCATTTATTTTATACCCTGGCTTTTCTACAATCAATACAGTATTTTGAAGTTGTACCAATTTGGTTTTTTATAGCTTTAATCCCATATATTTTATATGGCTATGCTATTCTTAGGATACTTAGTCCAAACCTGAAAGAGATGCTTGTTCCAGTGGTTATTTATATGTGTGTCATATTGATGATGAGTTTTACTAGTACATGCCGTATTTGGAACGGATTTACACTTCAATTCTTATTGCCCTTTATTGGTTCCTTATTTTTCATAGTCTCTGATTCTGTATTGGCATATAACAGCTTTAATGTGCCTTCAGAAAATTATGAGACGCTAATCATGTTTACTTACATTTTAGCTCAGGTTTTAATTGTTGTCGGTTTTTTATATTAATACCTGAAGTTTCGGTCGCGATCGAGCCTAGGTCATGAAATTTAGCGGGTGGAAATCCCGTTTGGTAAGACGCAGGCCACGTCACCAATAGCGAGTCTTGGATGGCTAGGGGTGATCCTAGCTGTTAAGCGTAGACATTCAGATAGAAACAACGACTTGCTTTTTGCGTATTCGATATGTATAAGATGATATAATTTTAATAATTCTCGGTGTCTCCTAATTTTAAAGATAAGTATTGATAAAACTTAGCCAAAAGTGGTTGGGACACATCTCAACCACTTTAATCTTTTGGCCATTATTCGGTCGAAAAATAGAAGGCGAGGTGGAACTTTTATTGTGAACATAGATCAGAAGGAATCTAGGGAGATACATGATATTATAATTATAGGCTCGGGTCCCGCAGGTATCTCTACTGCGTTACATTTGTTGAAGAATTCACCGCATTTAGCAGAACACATGCTGGTTTTAGAATGTGCTAAACATCCCAGAGAAAAGCTTTGTGCCGGCGGAATGTTAAATGATGGGGACTACATCCTAGAGAGGCTAGGGTTGAATTGTTCAGAGGTTCCTCATATTGAAGTGAGCGAAGCTCGGTTTCAGTTTGAGGGCAGAGGAATAAGTATAAAACGTGACCCTCAAAGCTTTAAAGTTTTCCGAAGAAGGGAATTTGACCATTGGTTGGTCATTGAAGCACGGAAGCGTGGTATTAGAATTGAGGAAGAAATCCAAGTTTTGAGTATCGATATCAAAGAGCAGGGCGTAGCGGTTAAAACGAATATAGGGAATTATTTCTCTAAATTAATTGTCGGAGCAGATGGGGCGAATAGTCTAGTACAACGTAGTATTGGTAAGAATTCCAGTCAGTCCATGGCTTTAGAATTAATGACTGAGCCTGCTCAATCAGAAGAATTCAAGCAGGGTTTTTTTGATTTTTCCGCCATAGTTGAAGATGTACAAGGTTATGTTTGGAGATTTCCAGCCATTGAAGGCGGCAAACATTTTACCACCAGGGGAATCTATGATGCACGTGTTATTCCTAGGCCAAGAAAGAATTTAAAAGAGGTACTTCATGATTATTTGATTCGGGATGAGCTAAAGCTTGATGATTACGAAATAAAGGGCAAACCCATACGCTTTTTTAATCCTAACAACACGTTTTCTGCACCAAGAGTTTTATTGGTAGGGGATGCAGCAGGCGTTGATCCTATCTATGGAGAGGGTATATCGTTTGCACTAGGATACGGTGAAGTTGCTGCTGAGGAGATTAACGATGCGTTTATCAAAGAGGAATTTTCGTTTTCGAACTATCGAGAGAGAATTTTGAAGCAACCTATGGGAAGATGTCTCGTTAGGCGCTTATGGGTTGCGCGTTTGCTGTATAGATTCAAAAACAGACCTATTCAAAGACTTCTATGGTGGCGCTTAGGATTTGTATTGAAGTGGTATATAGAGCATCGGTTAATAGATTGGGCAAAAAAGTAGAGCAGGCTAAAAAAACCTAAACTGTATGGCTGGGTTGATTAACTCTGCCAATATGAAAGATAAGTTTATGGACATTGTTAGAACGATGGATATAAGTTTCTCTTATAAACCAGTACTGTTTATAGCGAGCAAGACCGGAGGGTAACGACCTGGTTGTTACGCATTCGTGGGATAATGGTTACTGCTGGTTTTTATCCCAGCAGTAACCATTATGTCTAGTATGTCTATTATCGGAAGTGGGGGGATTAGATCTATTGATCACAAATTCCATAATCTTTTGAGAGGAGCGTTTAGTATCCTCCTAGCCGAGTTGAAGAAGTCCATGAAGCTTAGGGATATTTTTTCAATCTACTGACCTCTAATTGCTTTGATGGTCTTATAACAATCGCCTTGCCCTCGTTTTCAAGGTGTTCAACATAATCCAGAGTTTCGTTGTAATGCTTATAAACGTTTTAGCATGGTTTCGGTAGTAGGTAATAATTATTAAGCAACCTCCTGTGAGAAAAAGTAGTTTATACCAAGTACTATCCAAGCAATTAGATCGCAACATATAAGACAAGTTGTAGAAGTGCTTAGCCTGTTACGGAACTAGCATCCTCTACGATAATGCACTAATATTTAGGCTGGAGAATCATTTATCCAGTTTTCAAGACCCCCACGTCCTCATCTGAAGCCTCGATGTTCAGCTTTAGCTGAACGAGTTCACTTGCAGGGAAGCGATAAACCTTGTTCGATAATCTTCCTAACTCTTTCAGGCAAATCTGTTGCTTGCTCCTTGGTAAGGCCGGTGGTAGGGATGGGGTCGAAAATAGTAATCGTTACATGGGCTGGCTTAATCTTAAAGCCGTTTTGTTCCATGATTTTATAAGAACCTTCAATTGCAACCGGAACAATGGGAACCCCAGCTTTCAATGCCAACTTCAAACTCCCAGGTTTAAATTCTCCAAGAGTCTTACTTTTGCTCCGAGTGCCTTCTGGAAAAATAACCATAGAATAGCCTTCTTTGAGATGATCTGCCGCTTGGTTAATAACTTTAAGAGATTGCCTGATATCTGTTCGGTCCATAAAAACACATTTCAAATGAGTCATCCATGTTCGTATCAGGGGTAACTTTAGCAGCTCGATCTTTGCGATGAATGCCTTTGGTTTATCAATATAACCGAGGAGGATAGGGATATCGAAATTCCCCTGGTGATTACTCACAAAGAGAACCGAGCCTTCGGGGGGGATGTTCTCTGCCCCTGTGGTCACCACAGTAACTCCCGCAAGCTTAACGAGAGAACGAGCCCATTTCTTTGCAGTTTGGTCTGTGAGCTGGTCATGTTCGGTGGTTTTTCCCTGCTCTGCTAATCGGTTTACTTTTATAAGACTCGGCTGTATGGCTACAAGGTGTACTCCGAAGTAAATGAACCAAAGAATTGTTCGTAACATATTATTCTCCTTATCGATTGTATTATGGATATTATAGCCTAGGAGAGAAGATGCTGGAAGTAGTGAGTGACGACGTTAAAAAAATTGTCGGAGCGATCGGCTCTACTAGAGGATTACGATTGCTATTTGGAGAATTAAAGCAATCTACTACTGGAAGAGTTTTCAGTGCATTAAAAGGACTTTCATTATTTTTATTGAAGTAAGTTTATCTTGAATATGTTTGCAGAGAATTCTAAGTCCCGTAAAGATTAATAAAAATGGAGATGAACCAATCATGAATATAACAAAGCTTAAAGAAGCCGAAGAAAGATTCTTTATGCGGTACCCTGGTGGCTTCTCTAATCCTCTGATGCTCGAAATTGCGAAGAAGCATAAAGTAGAGAAAATGAACAAATTGGCGCAGGATAGCTTCGCAATTGAGCAATTTGAAAGTCCGAGTAAAATTGTTGATTCCATGAGTAAGATAGTCAGCCGGTCTTCTATGGTTTCGCTTTTTGAAAAGCCTAAGTTTAGAGATTTAGTAAAAGCCATGAGTGACAATGAAAAAGAGCGATTATCCCATGGACTGAAGGAATTCTTGCATGTGATCAAATGTTTGGCTTTGAACTGATGTCGGATTTGCTCAGTGAATACAGGCTGGCGAAATGGCCGTTAATAACAGTCTGCCCAATTTATTACAGGCCCAGTGTTGAGGTTTTCATCAAGCCCACAACAGTAAAGGGGGTCATTGGGTACTTCGAATTGGAGGGACTGAAATACAGCCCAAATCCGACTTATGGATTTTATAAGGCGTATCGAGAGCAAATTAACCTGATGAAAAAGGAATTGGATATTTCACTACAGTTTGATAATGCGGCTTTCTGCGGCTTCCTTATGATGTCTCTGGAGAACTCTGCAGACTCCGAAAAGACAGATGCCTAATAAAGTAACCAAAGTCGGAAAGATGTTTAAGAGGCTAAGCAACGATTCTAAAGGATAGATGCTTTAGAGTACAAAGTTGGTATGAGATTATAATCTCTGCATTATCGATTCAGAAATTCAAATAATATCTTCCATACTGGAAGGAACTTCACTAAACATGTCGAATGATTAAAATTATGAAGGAAAATACAAGAAAATGTTACTTTAGATAAAAAACTCGGTGTCTACTGGAAACGTAAACCACGCTGTTACCACGTAAGGGTGTAGATAACAAGCTAGTCTGATTTAAAAAGGAATATTTGGCAATAGGGCCTTCATTACTTCCTGGATTACCGGGTTTTTATGAGGAGCCTTTTTCTATTAGTTTGACAATTTCTTGTTTGTTAAAAGAGTAGTTGGTTTTGGCCCAAAGCTAATAAATATGAATCAATTAGTACGAATGAGGGGGTAGTTTTTTTGAGTATATGGTTGAGACATAACAAGGCGTCGCTAGTATTTTCAGGAGTTATGGTTTTAATAGGGTTCATATTTAGAAATACCAATTTCGCTTTCCCATTGCTTTTAGTTAGTATTGGCGGTTTCATGATCATTTGCTTATTACAGCAAAGAAAAACGTTTGAGTTATTAGAATACTCCTTAGAATATTTAAAAAGGGGATCCCTTGGGGATTATATGGTTTTAGAAAAAGGCGTGAAATTAGTTGAACAACTCAATGACGAAATTATATCCGTCCTGCAGAGTAAAAAATTCGACCGTGAAATGGTTATACAGATTCAAAAGAAATTGTTGATGGAAAATAACGAATTTCTCGCTTTAAGTTCATTTTGGGAGCCCAATGCTTTTGACGGAAAAGACAGTAGTTTTCTAGATGTAGACTACTATGATAAAGGTACCTTTACGGCCTATGTCTATCGTGATCAGGATGAAGGCATTAAGGTCATTAGTCTTGCTGATATTTATAATCAGCCATGGTACACTGTTCCGAAGAAAACCCGTAAAATAACTATAACTGAACCATATGTGGAAATTATTAAAGGAAAAGAGATTTTAATGGCGAGTGTTGTTATGCCAATTATTTTTAAGGGCAAGTTCCTGGGTGTAATTCCTACAGACATCGTGTTGAACGAGATTGAAGAAATTCAAACGGATGTGGTCTTGTATAAAAATAGCCATAAGAATTTGCCAACTGAAAGAATTGTTGAACGTTTGATAAACAGAAAAGATGAGTTTGGTATTCTCGGGCAAGCAATCAAGGCTACAAATATCAACCAAAAACAAATCTTAAATCGGTTATTGCAAACAACGAACCAAGTTACTGATACTTCTAAAGAGCTAACAGTTATATCCCAGGAGTCAGCCAAAGCTGTTGAAGAGATTACCAAAACAATTGAGCAGATTGCTAATAGTGCCACCACGCAAGCCTTAGAAACGGAAAACGGGGTCAATGAGATTGCGGAGTTAGGTAATATTATTGAACAAGATCAACAATATTTAATTGATTTAAACAAGTCAGCTCAAACTGTAGAAAAAATGAAAGATGAAGGTACAATTGCAATTACTGAATTGATCGAGAGAACAAGAGAAAGAGAACGCTATACGGATCTGATACAGGAAGGGATCATTAAAACGAATCTAAGTGCTGAGAAAATTTTCTCTGCCAGCCAAATGATTCAGCATGTAGCGGATCAAACAAATTTATTGGCTCTTAATGCAGCTATTGAAGCCGCTCGGGCCGGCGAAGCAGGAAGAGGCTTTTCCGTTGTAGCGGAAGAAATCAGGAAATTGGCAGAACAATCGAGTAATTTAACCCAGGAAATTAATGCGGTAGTCCATGAATTACAACTGAATTCTCAAAATGCTGTAGATATCATCGGGAAGAGTTCAGTCATTGCTGAGAAACAGGAAGACAGTGTTAATATTACGGATGAACGCTTTAAGGGAATAGCCGAAGCAGTAGGGAAAACCAAAGAAATTATCGAAAATTTGAATATTTCAGGACAGAGCATGGAAAAGAAAAGGGATCAACTCATTGATATATTAAAGAATTTAGCCCGTATTGCTGAAGAAAACGCCGCCAGCACAGAGCAAGTTTCGGCAGCTTCCGAGGAGCAAACAGCTTCAATGATCGAGATTGCCAATGCTAGCCAAGGTCTTTCTACGTTAGCCTATGAATTACAGCAGGCCATAGATAAATTTTAATGGCATACATTTTTTTACCGCTCGTGGTTGCTTTATGGATCATAAGTGCTATAATAAAGCTAACACAAAAATACCCCTGCGGGGTATAAGGGGGAGAGCGGTTTGAGAGAAGCACATGATAATTTGGGAAAAATGATTATTTTTTGGCCTTCTAAGAATATTGCTTTGGTGATCCCTTTGATTCTGCTGGCAGGTTTCATTACAGGCTTATTCATCAACACATTAGCTTTGAAGGTTCTGATCCTTCCTATAACGGTCCTAATGATTTATCCGACCATGATCGGATTTAAGCCTCAGGAAGTTTTCAACATTTCTCACGGGCGCTTAATGTTTAGTGCTGCTTTGCTTAATTTTATCTTAGTACCGTTGCTGGCTTATGGGCTAGGTACAGCCTTTTTGCTGAGGGACCCTCAGCTCTTTGCCGGGTTAGCGATTACTGCTCTTCTACCGACTAGCAATATGACGATTGCTTTTACGATGCTTGCCAAAGGGAATGTACCTGCGGCTATAAAGCTCACAACAAGTGGGCTGTTACTGGGATCAATCCTCGCCCCGTGGTATCTCTATTTAATGGTCGGAAAATATGTCCCTGTAGATATCTTGCTGACACTTAAGACAATCAGTATAGTAATTTTGCTTCCATTGATTGCAGGGATGTTCACGTATAACTGGCTCTTGCGAACGATGAGTCAAGCAGAGTTTAAAAAGAAGATCAAACCGTTCCTACCCGCAGCTAGCTCTTGGGGAATGGTGGCAATTATTTTTATTAGTATGAGCATGAACGCTAAGCGTATTGCTGAGCATCTTGATATTTTCTTCATCGCACTCTTTGTCCAAATCGTGTTCTATGCCGTGAATTATCTTATAGCCATTTTTACAGGTCGATGGTTCTTCACGGAAAATGATGCAAAAACGCTGATCTTTTCCACTGTGCTTCGCAATTTATCAATCTCGATTGGTTTAGCAGCCACAGCCTTTGGTGCCAATGCTGCTCTCATGGTCTCTCTGGCATTTCTCATTCAAGGTCAGGCCGCAGCCTGGTTTATCAAACTTAACGAACGCTATCACTGGCTTATCAGACCAGAAAAAACTAATTCTTAGTGGGATGGAGATCAAAGGGGGGAACTAAATTGGCGCGCAACATTTCATTCGGTGATTATGCCATTGTGGCCTGCGGAACCATGATTCCGGAATTAAATTATCTAAAAGAGATTGGTTTTCTGGATGTGCAAGCAATATATACCGCCCCAGGACTTCACCAGATTCCCGCTGAATTAGAAAATCAACTACAAAGGCAATTGGTGATAGCCAAAAAAAGTTCCAAAAAAATAATTGTGGTCTATGGAGGTAAGTATTGTTACATTAACATTCGCGATCCGTACCGAACCATCGATACGGTTATTGAGGAAATGCGAGAAGAGGGGTACTACATTGCTCGAACTGAGGTTGAAAACTGCCTAGACATGTTGGCCAGTGGAAATGAGAGAGAGAATTTGAGCGAAGGACAAAAGGTTTGGTTTTGTACCCCAGGGTGGCTTAAATACCGTGATATGGTATTCAAAGGCTGGGATAAAGCAAATGCCAACGAGTATTTTCCACAGTATACCGGCGGAGCAATTATGCTTGATCCGATAGGGTTCTTTGATGATTATGCTATGGAACATGTTGAGGAGATCCTAGACTTTTCCGATTGGACCTCTATACCATTAGAAGCCCGCACCATAGGATTGGAACGTTTGAAAGAAGTCCTAGTCAGTGCGATGACTGAAGAGGATAGATTATAAAATTGTAGGCAGCTGGACGAGATGTTGAGGACGTTGTACGAAATATTAGGGAGATTAGTAGTATACTATGGCCGAAAAAGAAAATAGAGAATCATTGAAATACAGGAAGTATAGAAACAAGGTTGGAAGCATGAGGCTTTCAACCTTGTTTTTGCATAAACTGCAATTCGTCTATTGGATGGGAGGGATATATTGGATAACGAATATGATGGGTACTAGCTATATACATGACATTTGTCATATATACCTATGCTTCTACTCACTACCGTCTTATTTCACTATGCATTATCCTATATCTGATTCGCGAGCTGGAAGAGCGTAATTTCTATCCGACTCTGACACCAGAAAAGGCGTTTGGCCGATACAGTGAGTATATCAGATTCCGACTTAGATGGTTTAAAGACTTGGAGGATGAGGATCTGCCGGTTTATCGGTTGCTCTATGAGCCTACAACTACTCTTCGAGACGAATTTCCCTTGGGCGCTGGCCGTAATCGAGGACTAAGATATATCGATGCCTACAATGGTGAGCCCATTTGGGAGAGGATATGATGAGACTTCATCCACAGTCACCCGGTAACAACAAAGCCGGTTCTAACGGTTTGGCTACCGATGTGAATTTCATAGTGAAAAAATCTCGACAGCCTAAAAAACCTCAGGCCAAAGGAAAATGAGGGGGATAAAATGAGTAGTATTTTACTTGTTGAAGATGACTTAAATCTAATTGCCGGTTTGGAGTATTCGATCAAAAAAAATGGATTTTATGTTGATGTTGCTAGAACAGTGCAAGAAGCTTTTTGTCTATATGAAGATCAGAAATATGACTTATTGGCTTTGGATCCGGCGCTGCCCGATGGGACTGGCTTTGACATCTGTAAAAAGGTAAGGGAATCCTCCACGGTGCCAATTATTTTTCTTACTGCCTCCGACGAGGAAGTGAATGTGGTGATGGGATTGATATGGGTGGCGACGATTACATCACCAAGCCCTTCCGGCTGGATGAACTGATTTACCGTATCAAGGCGCTGCTTCGCCGGACCAAGGCTTTTCAGGGAGAAACTCCTGAATTGAATTCTAACGGCATCAGGATTGAGCTTTTAAACAACCGTGCCCTGAAATATGACCAGATTTTGGAACTGACTGCGGTGGAATACAAGCTGATTGCTCTGCTGATGAAAAATTCAAATGTCGTGTTAAGCCGGGAAACGATACGCGATAAACTGTGGGACGGTAACGGGGATTTTATCGATGACAACACGCTCTCTGTCTATATTCGCAGGCTGCGCAATAAAATAGAGGACGATCCAAACCATCCGCAAATGCTTCTCACCATGCGCGGAATTGGTTATAAGTGGAACGTGATCCGATATGGGAGCAACCGATGAAATTATTTGCGAACAAAGACATCCGCCGCTTCTTTTGGGAAGTTACGGCTGTCCTGATCCTGTTTCTCCTGTCGGGACTAATTTTTTCTCAAGTAATCGTTCACGATTTTAAAGCGCAGCTACTTACCCATGATTACAAGATCGCGGGCTACCTGTTGGAGCAGGGAGCCAACCCAGCCGATGTCTCCGCCCTGTGGTAAACGCACAATAGACCTTTGTATATCACTTGACATTTCTAGACTATCAAGTTAATGCCGGATTTTCGACAGATTGAAATCTTAGCGTAATTATGATAGTATTATGCTAAGATGATAATAAGAGGTGAATTTTATGCCCCAGATTAGACCAGTTTCAGATTTACGCAATAGTTTTGCTGAAATTTCCAAGATTGTTCATGAAACATCAGAACCAGTTTTCTTGACCAAAAATGGGTATGGAGATATGGTTGTTATGAGCATTGAGGCCTATGAACGCAAGTTATTTGAAAGTGAAATTTACTTTAAGTTGAAAGACGCAGAACTGGAGGCTAAATCTACCGATGTCCGCTATACGCATGAAGAAATATTTTCAGATTTGAGGGCAAGTCTTGCGGATAAAGTAGGAGAGGGTAATGTATAAGCTGAAATATCTACCTTTGGCACAAAAGGATTTAAAGAATATTACAAGTTACATTGCAGACAAACTTAAAGTACCAAAGGTTGCAATGGATTTGGTTGATACCCTTGACAATTCTATATGTCGGCTTCAACAATTTCCTTACTCTTGTAAGGTATATCAATCGATAAAACCACTCGAAACTGAATATAGAATGCTACCTGTAAAAAATTATCTGGTGTTTTATATTGTGACAGAACATGTTGTAGAAATACACAGAATTGTTTATGCAAAGATGGATATTAAAGACATCATTAAATAGCAAAGAGCGGTTAAGATTATAATGGATTTTCTTGCTCAAACAAGGGAAAATTTATACAACGAACTGTAAGCTGGATGAAATAATCAGACAGACTTATAGATATTCCAAACCGAAGCCGTCACAGAGATGTGGCGGTTCTGATTTCCCTTGGTCTAATAAAATCCAATTGGACGCGAAAGAAATTTCCCAATTGGTGCTTAATTTGTGTCGTAACGGTTTAGAGGCAATGCATGAGCGTGGAACTTTAACTATTCGTACATATATTGAGGGTGAACATCTGGTATTATCTGTGCAAGACGAGGGGTGTGGTATCTCAATAGAGTATTTGGATAAATTGGGAACTCCGTTTTTTACTACAAAAGAAAATGGTACTGGGCTAGGACTAGCCACTTGCTATAGCATTGCAAATCAGCATAATGCAAGAATTGATGTAGATAGCGATGTTGTACTGTATGAAACGCCAATGAGTACATGAGAGCAAATCGATGTTTAGTTGGCATAGTAATTGCATCTAATGCATAGGGACAAGAATGGGAGGACTAAGGGAGGTTGAAATTGGCAAAATGACAAAAGTAATACGTCTTGAAGAAGCTATCAGTAAGATTGAGAATGGAATGACCATAATGGTCGGAGGGTTTATTGGATGTGGAGCTCCAAGCCGACTGCTGGAAGAAGTATGTCAGAAGGGAATCAAAGAGCTGACCCTCATCGCCAATGATACGGGTATCCTCGGGGATGCGATGTCTCAACTCATCGTGAATCGTTGCGTTAGTAAGCTCATTGCAACCCACATCGGCACTAACAAAGAAACCGGAAGGCAAATGTCGGCCAATGAGCTTGAAGTCAAGCTGGTACCCCAAGGAACGTTAGTCGAGCAAATTCGGGCAGCAGGTGCGGGGTTAGGAGGAATTTTGACTCCAACTGGGATTGGAACGATTGTGGAGGAAGGGAAGCAGAAGCTTGTAGTCGATGGTACAGAATATCTTCTGGAACTCCCTGTTCGCGCTAATGTAGCCTTATTAAATGCCTATAAAGCGGATAAGGCTGGAAATCTTGTCTATCGTCGTGCTGCTCGAAATTTTAATCCAATCATGGCAATGGCCGCAGACCTTGTTATTGCTCAAGTGGACCATATCGTGGAAGTTGGGGAAATCGACCCAGATGAAGTCATGACCCCGGGTATATTTGTGGATTATTTGGTTCAGAAACAGCCGCGGGAGGTGACTATCGTTGGATAAGGAAGCAAGAATGGATTGGCTTGTTAAACGAGTGGCTCAAGAATTTAAAACGGGAGATGTCGTCAATTTAGGGATCGGGATCCCTACTAAAGTTGCTAACGCCCTACCCGAAGGAATTAGTATTATCCTTCAATCTGAAAACGGCTATTTGGGTGTTGGTCCTGCACCTGAAGCTGGAAAAGAAGATCCGGATACGGTTAATGCTGGAGGGCAATATGCTACCATCTTACCGGGCGGTTGCAGCTTTGATAGTGCCATGTCCTTCGCCATTATTAGAGGAGGTCATGTGGATGCTACAGTGTTAGGAGCCCTTCAGGTGGATGAAGAAGGAAATTTGGCAAGCTGGATGATTCCGGGCAAGATGGTTCCTGGAATGGGTGGAGCAATGGACCTTGTAGTTGGTGCACGACGCGTGATTGTTGCAATGGAGCATGTTGCAAAAAATGGTGGAATGAAAGTTCTGAAGAAGTGCACATTACCTTTGACAGCAGCAAAACAGGTCAATCTGATTGTCACGGATATGGGGGTTATCGAAGTGACTTCCAAAGGTTTGGTGCTTCAAGAAATTGCACCGGGTTTAACTTTCGAGGAAGTGCAAGCCTGTACAGAGCCTATACTAATCATACCGGAAAAGTATTAGTTTGAGCGAACTCGCTTCGCTCGATAATTCAGTGGGGGTCTCTACCCTCCCCCACTGAATTAGAAGGTATAATAATGAATTGTGCAGAATTCAGCTCCCGACGGTCATGGACGACCTGTGTCGCTATAGCCCGAAGACACTGTCTTCGCACGTATTAACCTACTTGCAGGATGGCGAGAAGCGACCACTTATAGAAGTGGGAGACTTGTCTAAAGAAACGAGGCAGAAAGTGGTGTTTCAATAAATAATATGAGGCAAGGAATTCAGACCGACCAGGTTTTCAAGTGTGCTGTAGTTCAGTCAAATCCCCGTATTGGAAACAAAGCTAATAATTTGGCCAGAGTATTGGAAACGATGGAAGCCGCGGCGGCAAATGGAACTAAACTTATTGCCTTTACTGAAGCTGAACTGACAGGATATTGTTTTAACAACTTCCACGAAGCTAAAATCTTCGCTGAGGAAGTTCCCGGACCAAGCACTGGAATAATAATTAATAAAGCTCGCGAGCATGATATCTACGTGGTAGTCGGGTTATTGGAACATTTCCAGGATAAATTATTCAATACAACCGTCTTAATCGGACCTGAGGGAATCATTGGAAAGTACCGTAAGACTCACCGGATCTACCTCGGAGCTGATCGATTCTCAGAGAAAGGGGATATACCCTATACTGTTTATTCCACCCCTATTGGCAATATTGGATTAATCATCTGTTACGACCTCCTGTTTCCCGAAGCCAGTCGGGTGTTGGCCTTGCAAGGGGCTGATATTATTGTTAATTCTACCAATTTACCCTCGGGCTCAGAAAGCTTTATCGATACTTTGCTTCCTGCCCGCGCCATAGAGAACAGGGTATTTATGATCGCATCCAGCAGGGTCGGTATGGAAAGAGGGATGCCATTTATCGGGGCCAGTTCCATCGTGGATCCTTACGGCAGGTTTCTGGCCCAAGCCGGTTCGAATCAGGAGGAAATAATTCATGCTGACATCAAAGTGGGAAGAGCCCGCTGTAAGCAAACCATCATCAAACCTGGAGAGTATGAGTTTAATATATTCAAAGACCGCCGGCCTGAATTCTATGGTGAAATATGTTTGAAACGGGAAAACTGAAAAATGTGATCGCCAAAAAAAACTCCGCATCATATTAAAATGATACGGAGTTTTTGGTTAAGTGGTTTTTTTGAGTGGAAATGATTTAAATTCCCTTTATATTAACCGAAAAATCAACAACCCGGCGCTAAAGACAATTCCTGCCCAAATTAGGGCCATCACGCAGTATCCCATAATATCGCGGACATTGAGCTTAGCAATAGCGAGAAGCGGCAAAGCCCAAAACGGCTGGATCATGTTGGTCCATTGGTCGCCGTAAGCGATACTCATAGCGACAGTAGCTGGATCAACACCAAGTTTTAGCGCAACAGGAATGTTAATTGGCCCTTGAACAATCCACTGGCCCCCACCGGACGGGACAAATATATTAATTATTCCGCCGGCCAGGAACGTAAATAATGGGAAAGTAATCTCGTTGGAAAAAGAAACAAATCCGTTGGCGATGATGGCTGCTAAGCCGGAAGTAACCATGATTCCTTGAATCCCTCCATAGAGAGGGAACTGCAAAGCGATGCCGCCTGCACCTTTGATCGCTTCATTGATGGCACGGACATAGTTAATAGGTCTAAGATGGAGTATTACGCCAAGGATAAAGAAAATAAAAATTACGATATTCAGATTGAGATCAAAGCCTTTCATGGCAAAATGACGGACTAGATAAATCACACCGCCAAGGGCAAAGAGCATATTGATAATGATTGAGTTTTCCAGCCGGCTGGCAAAAGTAGGGCCAGTCGATGCGAGATGAGGTTCTGCGGTTGCTGCCAATTGGGCTTTGGCCTCCTCGGCAGCCACGAGATCGAGATCAAGCGAAATAACGTCTTCCTTTTTTTTAGATTTGGCTATTAAGTAGAAAAGTACGGGCATAGTTAGAATAAGAAACCAAGTGATGACTAAATTTTCAGCTGAGAAAACTGTACGGGACATGGGTATTATCCCAGTCAGTTTTTCAACCAAGTGTCCTTTAGTGGCCACAGCCAAAGGGATTGAACCGGAAATGCCTCCGTGCCAAACTACAAAGCCGGCATACCCTCCTGCTACAAGCAAGGGGTAATCGCTCCCCTTAACCTTTTTGCCGAGTTCTCTTGCCAGCAAAGCAGCGACGACCAAGCCAAAACCCCAACTCACGAAGTTGGCCATCCCGGCAATGAGAACGACTAAGAACGCTGCACCTGCTCCGGTCTTGGGAATGGAGGCCACGGACGATAGAATCTTCTTAATCGGAGGACTGGAAGCCAACGAATGTCCAGTAACCAGGATCAGGATCATCTGCATGGCAAATGTCAGAATACCCCAGATCCCATCACCCCACATTCCAATCAAGTCCAACGGACCTTTACCGGTTAGGAGCAAAGCAAGAAGATAGGCAATAAACGTAAGGACAATGGCAAACAGATAAGCATCCGGCAAGTACTTCTGAACGAGATTAACAAAAAACTTAGACATTTTATTTAACATTGAACAACCTCCTTTAGCATTATTTCATCATGTTGTATAAGACTCTTAATAATTTATTCGTTTAATCATCACCTCCGTAAGAAAACTCTTGAAGCTAAAAACTCTTAAAGGCTTTCGGATTCAAAAAAGAGTCACTATCTTAAGAATTTTCAGAGTATTTATATCATATATGCAAGATTTATTCCATTAATCCATTCTGATATTCATGGAACAATAATTAGTCATTTTCTCTCTTCGTGGGTAATTAAGAGAGGAGAAACAGCTAACAAAAAAAATAAGTGTGAAAAATTATGCAGCTCCGCTGCGCAATTTTCTGCACTTATAACATAAAAAGTATTTGATTTCATATGGTACAAGAAAGGCGCGCAGCATTTCCACTGCGCGCGTCTTTTCTGTACTTCATTTCCGCTGTCCGTGTCAAAATGGGCAAGCGTTTCCGATTCACGCTAATCCATATTCCTGGATCTTATAAAGTAAACCGCGCCGGGAAATTTGTAATAGCCTGGCTGCATGAACCCGGTTTTCATGGGTTAGTCTGAGTGCTTCTGCGATATGCCTTTTTTCTGTTTCTGCTAATGCCTCTCGCAGGGGAGTAAATGTTGTACATTCTGTCGCAGGCAAAGTGGCGGGCTTTCCGACGTCTTCCTTGCTGATCTCTAAGGGAAGATGCTCCGGTAAAATGATTTTAGAATTACTCATGATCAGAGCATGTTCAATCGCATTTTCCAGTTCGCGCACATTGCCTGGCCAGGAATAACGGCTTAGAACCGTATAAACTTCCGGAATAAAAACGACACCTTGTCTTCCAATCTCGATAGCATAACGGGAAAGCAGATAATCTGCTAGGAGGGCTATATCGTCGTCCCTCTCGCGTAAGGGGGGAAGATGGATAGAGACTACATTCAGGCGATAGTATAAATCTGAACGAAAGCGTTTTTCTTCAACTTCTTTAGGCAAATCACGGTTCGTGGCGGCAATGATGCGAACATCTGTTTTGAAGGTTTTGATTCCACCTACCCGTTCAAATTCCCGTTCCTGTAAAACTCTTAGGAGTTTGACCTCGAGGGCAGGGCCAAGTTCAGCTACCTCATCGAGAAAAAGTGTGCCTCCTTCAGCCAATTCAAACTTACCAGGGCGCTGGGTTATGGCGCCGGTAAAAGCCCCTCTTTCATGACCAAACAATTCGCTTTCCAGCAGACCTTCCGGAATCGCCCCGCAGTTGACCTGGATAAAGGGTTTTTGCCAGCGATCGCTGTTATAATGTATTGTTCGCGCCACCATCCCTTTACCCGTACCACTTTCTCCGGTAAGTAAAACAGTGGCCTTCGAGGCAGCAACCCTACCGATGCTTTTATAAACATCTTGGATCTTGGGGCTTCTGCCGATTAGCTGACCCGGTCCGGCCGTTACCCGGCTCAATGTACGCACCTGTTCGGTTAAGTATTCGAGATCTTGGGTTAGTTTTCTTATATGGATGGCCCGTTCAATTAAAATCTTAACTTCATTAATATTAAACGGTTTCGTTAAATAGTCAAACGCGCCCCGTTTCATAGCTTCGACGGTAATTTCGGCACTGCCAAAGGCTGTCATTAAAATTACCGGCAAATCAGGAGATAATCGATGTATTTCGCGGAAAGCGTTAAGTCCATCCATTTTAGGCATGCGCACATCCAGAATAACTACATCATATTCTACTTCCTGTACTTGTTTGACTGCCGCCAATCCATCATCAACCGTATCTACAACATAGCCGGCTTTAGTAAGCGCTGTCCACAGGACAAGGCGCAGGCTTTCTTCATCATCCCCGACTAGAATTCTTGATTGCCCGGACATTCTGTTACCTCCCCCTACTTATGTACTTAGGTAATAGGGTGTTCGTCCTCATTTCCATAGGGAAGAAACACATAGAAGGTGCTTCCTTCACCTACTTTACTCTCAACCCAAATATGTCCATGATGGATTTCTATGATCTTGGAACTTACCGCCAATCCTAGACCCGTTCCTCGATCCTTGGTTGTGAAAAAAGGATCGAAAATCCGGGGTAGGTTTTCCGACAAGATACCGGTTCCGTTATCTTCGATGTTTATTTTCACACCCTCCGCAGCGGAAACAGAAGATACGATAATTTTCCCAGTTTGATTTGGCAAGGACTGAACAGCGTTCAATAGCAAGTTAACCAACACCTGTTTGATATGTTCACTATCCACATAAACCCAACTCACTGAGGGGTCAAGTTCTTGCTGTAATAATACTGAGTTTCTTTTCATAATCGGCGCTAGTAACGTAAGGGTTTCCTGTAAAAGTTCATTAGGGTTTACCATGGTCACATTGTTTTTTGAGGGCTTAGCAAAGTACAAAAGGTCCTCCACGATGGAATTAAGGCGATTTATCTCTTTGATAATCACATCTCCGAAAACCCGGGAAGAATTATCGGGGGGTAATTCATCTAAAACTATTTGAACGCTCCCTGAGATAGCTGCAAGTGGATTTCGGATTTCATGAGCTACACCGGCTGCCAATTCCCCGACTGCGGCTAAATGGGAAATTTTACTGACCCTTTCTTCAAGTTTCTTGCGCTCTGTCAGATCTTTAAATACGACCACTGCCCCCAGAATATCCGTTCCATTCTTCAATGGGGACGTGCTTACACTAATGAGGACGGCAGCCCCATCGGGACGCGAGAGTTCTACTTGGTAGCCGATAAAAATTTTGCCTTTATTTAAAGTTTCAAGCAATGGGTCACTAAATGAAATGTTATACCCAAAAAAATTTATTAATTTCTCGCCTAGGGAATCCTTGGATAATCCGGTGATAGTAAAGGCAGCATCATTAAGGGCAGTAATTCTGCCTTCAACATCTACGGTAATAATACCGTCAGCCATGCTTTGCATGATGATTTCGGTATGGGAACGGGTATTCATTATACTTTGAGCCATTTTGTTAATAGCCAGGGTAATTTCGCCAAATTCGGCTGAAGTTTCCGGCAAGCGATAGGTTAAGTCATCACGGAGTCTCCTAAGACCAGTGATAATACGTTGAACGGAATTGGAGATCTGGTTAGCGAGAGGTAAAGCGATACCTAACCCTACTGTTAAAGCAATACCTAAAGCTAGATACATTACAGTTGTCATGGTCATTATTTGTTTCCAGATACTCTCTGTCAGTTCATTAGCCCAAGTGTAACCAATGACTTGCCTGTTACGGATCAAGGGAACCATTGCATTAAGAATATTTCCCCGTACCATCGCCCCAGTAACAGCCAAAGGGGTACCCCTAGCCATTACTTCCCGGCCCCTATGTTCTGGCCCTATACTCTGTCCGATTGTATAGCTGTATTCGGAACTCGGACCGTAGGTTATAATTGCATCGAGTTCTAAAGAGTAGTAGCCAGCACCTACCCCAGGATTGGCCAGAACAATTTCGTCCGTTACTTTAGCCAGCCGGGTATTAAGCAAATGAATTTTTTCCTCACGGGTGAAAATCTGTTCCTCCGGTTTAAGGAGGACATCGAAATCCTGAGACAGAGAATTGTCCAGCGCCTGGGCAATACCAAAGAGCTTAGACTCCTTTTCGAGCATTAATGCCTTTTCAGCCTGGTTAATGAGAACATAACTACTCCCTATAAGAGGAAGTGTTACTGCTAGAGCCAGAATAATCATCAATTTTATCCGCAAGTTCAGATTAATAATCATAATACCTCGTTATTAGAGAATGTTTTTAATTATTAATATTCTTTATTAAGGTCGTAATTCCTCCTTTGACCAGGCAGCCATTACCCACTCAGTGGGAACTTAGTTCTGCCGAGAGCACGATTTGCACTACAGTTTTCAGGACATAAAAAAGACTTTTACTACTTTTAGCGAAATCCTTAAGTGCATAGCTAAAATAAACCTTCGTTAAATCTTAGAGCATGGTGCCCAAAAAGACTTAGCTGACAAAGGAAAGGAACAAAACTTTTGCAGAAGATGTTACTGAAATAGCGTTTGATCAAATTCCAACAGTTGATAGGGATACAGCGCAAAGACTAGGGGATAGAAAAATGGGTGAGATTGTTGAATTGGTCTCACAATTTAGCGTAGCTTCGGATTACACGCAGATTAACTACCAAGGAAAACCGGTTAGAGTATCTCCTTTGGAATATGCGGGATTCTTCAAATGGTTCAATAATAAGCAAGCCGGAATTCCCAATAATATTATGGTCGATATGATTAATGGAGAAGTAACTCTAGAAAAACCAAAACAGAATATCATGTATTCTGAAAGCGAACGATTTGGACGTAATCTAAAAAGGTTCTTAAGATTTAATTATAGGACCGATATTTTCGGAGACTTTAGCTATGAATTAGATGAAGAAGGAACACCTTATTGGATTGTAGCTGTGCATGAAAAGAAAATCGGTCTTTTCGGTGGGACGGAAAACCAACGTATTTCATGGCTTTAAAAGATAAAGCAGGGCTTATTAAGATGTATGCTTTAGTCGATGCAGGGGATTATCAAAAAGTGATCACAGATATTACAGTACAAGAAACAGTTGAAAAGTTTACGAATAAAAGTGTTGTAAGAACAGAAAAAGAGGCACAAGAATCCAAAGAAGTATTTGAAGTAAGGGCTAAGATTACAGATATCTAAAATGTCGTTATCGAAGGGAATACCTATTACTATATCCTCTTAGAAGGACAGGCGGATGTCTTTACTGCGAATATCTCCATATCAGAAAGATTACCCTTCCTGAAAATCGGTGAAACGATCAGCGTTAAATTTGTTGAAGACAAAGAAACCGTAAATAGTATCGTGAATTTGCTTTAGAACTCATCCTTGACAGCTCATAAAAATGGCAAGGGTTTGTGGGTGCGATTTTGCACCACAAAGTTGAAACAAGGGGACAGGTTCAGTGTTTTGGATTTGGAAGCCAAAACAACTAACCTGTTCCCTTGTTTTCTTTTCCTTCCCCCTTGTTTTCCCTTGAGCCATTAGTCAATTACGTTTGTTTTGTAGTATATTATTTATCAACGATAATTAAGAACTATATGGGAGGGTACTTTATGGATAACCAAAAAACATTAGAGAATTTAATGGAAGCTTTTGCTGGAGAATCTCAGGCTAATCGAAAATATATTGCTTACTCTAAAAAAGCTGAAGCAGAACGATGCAGTTAATGGAGAGAATCATGAATACCAAAGCATGTATCCAGAATTTTTAAAAGTGGCACAAGAAGAAGGAAATCAAGCTGCAGTGCGAACGTTTACATATGCTCTAAAGGCCGAAGAGGTTCATGCAAGACTATATAAAGAAGCACTAGATAATCTGGAGCAGGAGGAAGAAGTATTCTACTATCTTTGTCCTATTTGCGGAAACATTGAGAAGGTAGTGCCCGAAAGATGTTTTATTTGCGGTACTTTGGGAACCAAATTCATTAAGTATTAGAAATTGGCTTCAATGGATGAACTGCCACATGATTGCTTTATACAAGTTAAGATGTAATCCCTAGTCTCAAATCCTCACCTTTAACTGGGTGGGGATTCTTTTATTTACTTAGGTGAAAACGAACTATAAGGACAAGCGGCTAAATTGGTGTTCCAATATGGATAGCTGCTACGTATTTGAATACTTCTTACGAAGACAGGATAATAAGGCACTTTAAGCGTTAACTAACAAAGGTTGTTCCATCGCAGAACAACCTTTGTTAGTTTAGGTTTAGACAAAGACCGGGGCCTACAATAGTTTAACAATTCAGAATATTGGCATAAACATTGCATGTATAAGAGTAGAAGGAACTAGTCATAAAGAAATGGAGGTGAAAGTAGCTAAAGACGTTACGTTTGAAATCCTAAAGTTTAGCCAAAATAAATGTTGAGGAGATGAAACAATGGCAAAGATGCATCCCTAAGTAGGAGAAAGGAGAGATTAGTATGACAACAGCATTATTAGTTTTGATAGGTGTTATGTGGTTGCCTGTTGCATTACTCTTTTTGGGTTATGGTGAGCCAAAAGGAACTGGTGCGGCTACTAGTTTTGTAGGAATTATAGTTGTCATTGGAGCTATAATTCAGTCATCGTACTTTAAAGATCCATTGACAGGCGGATTGCTTCTTGCTCACGCGGTATTTTATTTATCTGTTTCTTATGCGCTTTTGACGGGTTTAGAAGACATGAGATCTATAGGTAATGTTGCCTTAACTGTCGCAATAATTTCTAGCATTTATGCAATAATATTTTTTAGTGGATCAAGTCTAGTAGCAAAAAGTAACTATTTAGGTTTAGCGTGCGTAGGTTATGTGGTTCTGACGTTAGAAGTCTGGTTAAATGCCTATGGTAAATTTCCTGCCAAAGGTCTGGCTTGGTCTTTAATTGCTTGGACAGTGGTTGGACTTTGGATTCCTGCTTATAATTTAATGGTTTTTGGAAAGCTTCCATTTTAAATTTTGTTAAAAATAATTATGAAAAGCGACGTAAGAAGTGTTCCATTATGAATAATTGTTCCATAATGGAACACTTATTACAAAGACTGGATAATAAGGAAATTTAAGAGCGCGTTAGGAAAGGGTGTTCCATTGTGGAACACCCTTGTTTTTTAGGGTTAGTCAAAGATCAGGGCCAGCAGTAGTTTAAAAATTCTGAATATTGGCATAAACATTGCATGTATTAAGAGTAGACGGGACGAGTCATAAACCCAATGGAGGTGAAAGTAACTAAAGACGTTACGTTAAATTTGAATCCAAAAATTTAGTCAAAATAAATGTTGAGGAGATGAAACAATGCAAGGTATGACAAAATGGCTTATGGCAGTGCAGCCGAAATGATCTTCGGTTCAGCCAAAAATCCAATAACCTATGGCCGGGGTTTTTCGGTTGGCTCAGGTAACATTGAGTGTTGAAAAAGTCATGTGGTGGTTCCGGCCCTAATACCTTGACCTGGCTACTTCAAATAAAAGCTAACCCGGTAACGGGGTTGATTTTTGCCTATATATTTAGCCACAGAAAAAACAGTTTACACTAAAGGTCCTTTAGATTAATTTGCTTTTTAAATTATTAAATGAAGGAGTTGTTGCGGGGTCATTGAGATAGGGTTCTTTTCGCATATATTGTTGCACACTCAAAATGACTTTGAAAGCGGATGTGTTCAGTGAAGTCGTTAAGAGCCTTATGATCATGAAAAAGGTTTCTCTTCAAAATAGTAAAGAATTATCGATTACTATTATTTACCATAGTTTCTGAAAATTTGCCTAATTTCTAACAAAAGTATTTTTTATATGATAAAATATACTTATCATCTCTAATTTTCTTAGGCAGTGGAGTTGAATCTTAAGTAAGTGCGGTGTGCTAACATGAGACATAAAGCAGAGAGAATAAAATCAGCCTGGTCAAAATTCGTTGAAAATTCTGAAATTGAACCTTATATTATTAGAGAAGCCGTTGCGAATTCTTGGCAGCGCTGTTGGGACCGACGGCTTAATCCTTATGCACAAATTGATCAGTTACTTAATCAGCAAGAGATATCGGCTAAACCACAGCAAGAACTGATTTCACTCACTACGCCTTTTGTGAATAATTTGTATAATTTCGTTAAAGGTTCGGGCTTTTTGGTTATTTTAGCTGACAACCGCGGAGTGTTACTAGAGGTCTTGGGTGATCCGGTAGTGAAGCAAAAGGTAAAACACCTGGGATTTGCAAAAGGAGTAGATTGGAGTGAAATCTCAATAGGTACTAACGCAATTAGTTTGGCTCTCATTGAAAAGAAACCTTTACAAGTTTTCGCAACTGAGCACTATTGCCGAGTCTTTCATGATTTGACCGGAGCGGCAGCACCTGTTTTAGGACCAAATAAAGAATTACTGGGAGTGCTTGTATTATTCGGCATTTACCTGGATTACCATCCCCATAGTCTAGGTATAGTAGTAGCAGCAGCTCGAGCTATTGAAAATCAAATATTATATAATACTGAAGTTAGCAAGCTAGCTTTTGCTTATAGTCATGTCAAAACAATTATGGAAACTATGTCTGAGGGCTTAATTTATATTAACGGAGAAGGTATAATTGTTAACTTGAATCCCGTTGGAGGTAAAATCCTTGGTCTCAACCCCGAAAATTGCCTCGGTCGTCCAGCTGAGGAAATTTTCGGTAAAGATTTTATTCTTTTGGATGTATTAAAGACTGGTCGGACCATCGCCGAACGAGAGGTTGCTTGGGAAAACGGTCGTGTGCACCGAAGGTTTACATTAAACTGCAAACCCTTTATCGTTACTGACGGTTCAGTTAATGGTGTTATAGCTACGCTTCGTGAAATTAATACGGTTCACAGATTGGCTAATAGCATAGCTGGAGCTCAAGCAAGCTTAACATTTGATGATATCATAGGTTCAGATGACAAACTACTTGTAACAATTAATAGAGCTCAAAAAGTAGCTCGCAGCGGGAGTACTGTCTTACTTGAAGGAGAAAGCGGAACAGGTAAAGAGCTTTTTGCTCAAGCTATACATAATTATAGTGCCCGCAAAAATAGTCCATTTGTAGTTGTTAACTGCGCCGCGATACCCAGAGGACTGGTCGAAAGCGAGCTTTTTGGTTATGAAGATGGGGCGTTTACTGGCGCACGTCGAGGTGGGCGTCCGGGTAAGTTTGAGTTGGCTAGTGGTGGAACCATTTTCCTGGATGAAATTGGTGACATGCCTCTTGAAATTCAGGCTAGCTTATTAAGGGTTTTGCAAGAAAGACAAATCAGCAGAATTGGAAGTGAACGAGCTATCCCTGTCAATACTAGAGTCATTGCAGCTACCCATAGAAACCTAGCCCAAGAGGTAGAAAAAGGAAACTTTAGGTTGGATCTCTTTTATCGACTAAACGTAATTTCCCTAACAATACCAAGTTTACGGCAACGCAGCTGTGATATCAGTATTTTGGCAAAGTATTTAATGCAAAAAATAGGTAAAAAACTCGAGCTAGATGGTACGGAAATTTCTCGAGAATTTTACGAGGCGTTACAAAGCTATTCTTGGCCTGGTAATGTAAGGGAACTTGAAAATGTGATCGAACAGTCCCTTTTTCTTGCTGATGGTGGTCTCTTGCTGCCCCAGCATCTACCAGCCCGAATAACCGGACAACAAGTAACAACTCTTCATCCTGCTAATGGGCTGCTTTTACGTCAATACGAAGCCGACATGATTCGCAAAACCTTAACCATGTGCAATGATAATGTTAGCCAAGCTTCTAAGATCTTGGGTATTGGGCGTAACACTTTGTACCGTAAATTACGCCAGAATGCCAGCATTAATTGAATCGAATTTATCTTCGCACTAATGCACCTCGGTAAAAAACAGTATGGAAATTCTATTAGTTCAAAAGACATTGGGGTTGATGATTAATAGACAGGGGGCGTGCATGTGAAACCTAATCAAGAGTTTTCAAATATATTTGTTCGTTATGACTTAAATGCTTTACATAAGGATTCAAGATCAAAGGAAAGTAAAACTAAGTTACCACGTAGCAGCTTACAAGCAGTTATGTACACGGTAATAGCTGGTGAAAACGAAACTATTTCAGAAGTTGTCAAAGAAGCGCTAAAGCAGCACACGCCACTTGAAGTGATTAGGGAGGGATTGATCAGGGGTATGGAAGAGGTTGGCCATCTCTGGGGAGAACGGATTTACTATCTTCCCCAAACCTTAGCCGCTTCTGATACCATGCAAATTGGTATAGAAATTTGCGAAGCGATGATGGGTCATTCTTATAAGAAAAAGGCGGTGGTTGTTACCCATACAGCAGATGGAGATTTGCATGATTTAGGTCAGAAAATTGTTAATGCCTTGCTTCGGGCCAATGGCTTCGAAGTAATAGATCTTGGCAAAGATGTACCAGTTGAAGAGGTTTTGGTAGCTGTGGAAAAATATCATCCGGTCATGTTAACGGGAACGGCTGGATTAACTTTAACCATGAGCGCGTTTGAACGAATTTCGCAGGAGTTAAGCCATCGGGGTTTAGAATTGCCTTTTGTCTGTGGTGGTGGTGGTGGAGTCACAGCAGACTTTGTAACGAGTTTTCAATTCGGGATTTACGGAGCGGATGCAGCCCAGGCCCCACAAATGGCAGAAGACGCTCTTGCGGGTAAGAGTTGGTTGGAGTTAAGGAGAAAGTATAATGGGTAATTTAGCCCATAGGCCGTGAAGCGGTTATGGAGCAGGGATGAAAAAGCCTTCGATATTATTCCAATTCGTATTAGCTCCTATAAAAAATAATCAGAATATTCATACTATAGTGGTGCATAAGTACCACTTGAATATTTGGCAAGCTAAAGACGCAGTGGAGTCGGCAAGACAGACGATTGCTTCACTAACCTATTCAGAAAACGAAAGGAAGTGAATACACCTGGTTTATGGTTAGTGGGTAGGAAAGAACTACTAGGGATTGCTTAGCGATGAACTTAGAATTAACCACTGCACAAGTACCCTCAGTTGAAAGGCTTGTGCGGAGTTGTTTTTAGGGGCGACTAACCGTCGCACGTCTGTTGTACTTAGTTGGTGAACTCAATTAAGGCGTTATGGGCGTTTAATACGAGAGTATTGACTTTAGTAGCAGAATCCTGTGATGCTACCACTTTGTTTAGTCGGCGAAGTGAAAATGCTGGATGTATAGGTTTGTCCAGTATTTAGAAACCAGGAAATAACTGTTGACGAAGGTTAAGGTCTTCGCAGGTGCCTGTGGTTTCACAAGTGTAATACAAGTTCAGTCTGGGGGACAAACCACCGTTAAGGTTAGGATTATTTCTGCCTGTACGATGTTGAGGAGTATGAACAAGGATATCGCTGAACTGGACTGGAAAAAGGGCATATTTGATAAGATTACTGAATCGGTAATTTACCGATCGGCAGGGGAACATATAAAACATACTGATTGCCCTGTCCCATGTGCTATCATCAAGGCTATCCAAGTGGAGATTGGCGCCGCAGTTCCCAAAGACGTTAAAATCCGAATCCAGAAGTTTGATAATAAACTAGTTTAAAAACTTATTGAACTGGCCTATTCTATCCGTTTAGCCTTAAGAGGGAAGGTGTCTGTTCATGAGCTACGGAAGTAAAATCAGGGAATTCCGTAAGGAGCGAGGTTTAACGCTAACTGAACTTGCAAAAAAGGCTAGCATATCTCCTTCGTTTTTGAGCAGTATCGAACGTGGTGTAAAAAAGGCATCCATTAACGTTCTAAATAGGTTAAGCGTGGCTGTTAACGTACCAGTTTCCTACTTGGTAGAGGAAAATTTGCCTAGATCCCAAGACGAGGGCAACCGTATTCACCAGATACGTATCGCCCGCGGCCTGACTATCGAAGAATTGGCAGAAATCAGCGATTTGCCAATTAATGCCATAACTGAATGCGAGGAAGGCAACAGGAGATTGAGCTTATCAGATATAGAAAAGCTCTGCGACGCTCTTAATGTTAATATTAGTTACTTACTTAGTAAAGGAAAAAAAGTATATAAGCTTAGTGATCGTCTTCGCTCTATTCGCGAAGCTCAGGGATTGACAGTTACCGCCTTAGCAGATAAAGCCGGAGTTTCACCAGGCTTGATAAGTCAAATTGAAAACGACCTTACGACACCTTCCTTTGAAACTCTGGAAGCAATAGCAGGAGCTATAGGGATTGCTCTTTCATACATATGGATAGAGAAGGAAGATCTGGAGGAACTTCTTTCCTCTTTGAGTCCCGGTGTTCTGGACTTGCTCAGTGATTCTACCGTTCAGGCAGTGCTGCGAATCATCAGCGATTTTGACAGCGGTGAGGTAAAATATCTCTTTAACTACATAGAGTTTTTCAAGCGCCACCGTAACCTATTACGATGATATCCCGGTGGGTAATATATTCTAGTCTATGGCGTGTGAAACGGCCATAGCTATATCGTATGGGAAAGGAGAATTTCCTTGACTCAAAAACCGAAAGAAAATGAAATCCTTGCCTGTCTACATCAAGCTGTAATCAGTTTTGATATTCAGGAAGTAGAGAAAACTTGTCATTATGCAATAGAAGGGCAGTACGACGTCTCTCGCTGTATTTTCGAAGGGCTAGTGGCAGGGATGGAAGAAGTAGGTCGTCTTTACGAGGAAGGGGAATACTTCGTGCCGGAAATGCTTCTGTGTGCAGACACCTTGTACGCAGGCTTGGAATTGTTGCGACCTCATCTAAAGGTGCAACAACTGGAAGTCCTACATAAAGAGAAGGGACAAGTTATTATTGGTGTAGTGTCTGGAGACATTCACGACATTGGTAAAAATATTGTACGTATGATGTTTGACATTTCGGGCTTTACTGTCTGGGATTTGGGCCGAGATGTCCCGTTAGAACATTTCATCGAGGAACAAGAAAAGCGTAATGCGGATATCATTTGTCTTTCATCCATGATGTCTACGACGGCATTCGAAATTAAACATGCAATCCGCAAACTGAAAGAACGCTTTCCCAATATTAAGATTTTGGTCGGAGGTGCTCCTCTTAATGAGACATTAGCATCTCGATGGGGAGCGGACAGTTTTGGCAGGGATGCATCTCATGCAGTTCAAGAGGCTATTAATATAATTCGTTGCTTAAATCAAAAAAAGTAAGGGTAACTTCGCCACTGAAACAAGGAGTCTTCTTAATGCAGTTACCGGGCTGAATTAAGAAGAATAAATCTCCAACGAAAAGAGGGAAAGGGAGAATCCTGATATTACAGAGGAATTTAAAATTCTGTGTTTAGAGGGGAGTTCTGACTATGATTACGGTCTATACTGGTGATGGCAAAGGTAAAACTACCTCTGCGCTAGGAGAGGCTTTATTATCTTTAGCACCTGATAAGAAGATCCTGATGATTCAATTCCTTAAAGGTAGCACCTATAGTGGCGAACTAACAGGTCTATATCGTTTGGGAATTCCACTAATCCAATTTGGAGTTGGGTGCCGTTGGGCTGGTATGATACGTAGTGGTTTGAAACACTGTATGAATTGTGGCGAATGTTTTCAGGTCAACCGAGACCCAGAAGTTGCTATTGAACTGGTTCAAGAAGCCTTGAACTATATCTCTCAAGTCCTTCAAGAAAAGAAATATCAGGTTATTATTCTGGACGAGATAAGCCACGCTCTTAATCATGGTTTTTTAGATTTGCAAATACTTCTTGGATTAATTAAAAATAGTTATCCTCATTGGATTTTAACCGGACGTCGAATGCCACAGGAAATTCACGAGTGTGCCGATTCTTGGTGGGAGTTAAAAACACATAAACATCCCTATCAACAAGGGGTACCAAGCCGTAGAGGGATTGAATATTAATAGAAGGGCATCTGGCGAGTGAAGGGCATCAGGGTGAAATCATCGAAAAATTCTTGGGATATGAGATTTCAGAGTGAGTACGGGTGTTCCAATATGGATAATTGCTACATATTAGAACACTTCTTACGAAGATGGGATAATAAGGCACTTTCGGCGTTAACTTACAAAGGTTGTTCCATTGCGGAACAACCCTTGTTTTTTAGGATTAGACGAAGCTAGGAGTTACCAATGGTTTAATAATTCAGAATATTGGCATAAACATTGCATGTATAAAGAGTCGAAGGGACCGAGTCATAAACCAAATGGAGGTGAAGCAGCTAAAGACGTTACGTTACGTTTGAATCCTAAAGTTTAGTCGAAATTAAATGTTGAGGAGATGAAACAATGGCAAGGTATGACAAAATGGCTTATGGCAGTGCAGCCGAAATGATTTTCGGTTCAGCCAAAAATCCAATAACCTATGGCCGGGGTTTTTCGGTTGGCGCAGGTTATGTTTATCCCGAGTTAGTACCCCATCCACGTCCAGGTAGTGAAAAGTCACAAAAGTCACTGGTTAAGGAATATGAGAAAATGGTGATCGATGTTCTTGACCGTTGTGTCGCCATAGGAATTCCCGGTATCCAAATTGAGCTTGAACATGTGTATCAGATGACTAGGAACCCGACGTGGGGAGGGGAAATTGCCGCCCAAACAAAGCGGCTAATGGAGGATTATCACCGTAAATATGGCCTAAAAAGCGCCATTCGGGCGACTATTGCTGATTATCGCAAGCCTGATGAAGAAAAAATATGGGATAGCGAGGCTTTGAGGGTAATGTTACAAAGCTTCGAAGCTAGTGCAGCTGGTGGAGCTGATAATTTGTCCTTAGAAAGTGTGGGTGGCAAAGAAGTTACCGATTACACAATCGTTCGTCAAGATATTCGTGGTGTTTTGTTTGGCATTGGGGTCTTAGGCAGCTTGGATATGGAACATGTATGGTCAAAAATTGTAGGGATTGCAAAAAAACATGGGGCAACTCCTGGTGGAGATACAAACTGTGCGCAGGCTAATGTGGCTATGTTCATGGCTGGTGGATATCAAGATCGATCCGTACCGCATACGTTTGCTGCGTTGACCCGGTCAATTGCCGCAGCACGCTCACTAGTTGCTTACGAGCAGGGTGCAAAAGGACCGAGCAAAGACTGTGGTTATGAGGATCCCATTATTAAGGCCATTAGTGGTGTGCCAATTGCTATGGAAGGAAAAGCTTCTGCCTGCGCGCATAGTGACTTAGTGGGTAACTTAGCAGCAGCCTGCTGTGACCTGTGGAGTAACGAGGCGGTTGAATACCACGATATGTTCGGCGGGACAACAGTCGCTGTCTTTACTGAAATCCTTGGCTATGATGTAGCCATGATGAACTCGGCGATTGATTTGGGCAAGGCCAAAGATTTACAAGATATCTTGGTCGCCTCCGATAAATACCGTGGTATGCACGGGTTTATTCTGGCTCCTGATAACGCTTATAAAATTGGTCAGGCTATCGTCGCTAATTCGCAATCCTATTATGCACGTGCAAGGGCTGCAGCTATTAAAGCTGGTGAATTAATGCAGCAAGACAGCAAGCTGATCATGTCTTCCTTCGAGCGGGAAGCGCTTGATTCCTCAATGCGGACATTAGAAAGTTTGCCAGATAAAGAGGCTGATTTCATTTCCGAGTGTGTGGAACTATACAAAAAGCAAGTTAAGGGTTTCGAACCCAAGAATTACGGCCTATAAGGTTCGAGATAAGGAGGGAAGAATAAGATGACATTAGCAAGCTATGCCAACATATTAACACGTTATGATTTGATCGGAGCCAGTGAGGTCAAGGAAATTAAGGTAACTTCAAAAGATACAGTGATACAGGAAATAATGCAGTGTGTTATTGAAGGGGATACCGATGCGATTGGTGGTTTAGTAGAAAAGGCTTTGATTAATATGGATCCTTTGAAGGTAATTGATGAAGGCTTGATCAAAGGAATGGGAGAGGTTAGCCGTCTGTGGGCCGATGGGACGTACTATCTGCCTCAGGTCATTATAGCTTCTGATGCAATGTTGGAGGGAATTGACCTTTGCGAAGCCAAACTAGGCAAAAAAATGGAGAAAAAGGGTGTCGTTGTAACCCATACAGCCGAGGGAGATATCCATGATTTGGGGCAAAAGATCGTCAATGCTCTCTTTAGAGCCAATGGTTATGAGGTTATAGACCTTGGCAAGGATGTGCCGGTGGATGACGTAGTGGCGGCGGTCAAGAAATATAAGCCGTTGATGGTAACCGGGACAGCCCTAATGACCACCACAATGACTGCTTTTGAGAAAATATCGAACCAATTGACTCATGCGGGTATCGATATACCGTTTGTTTGCGGCGGTGGCGCGGTATCTAACGAGTACGTTACTGCTTACAAGTTAGGGGTCTATGGCAAAGATGCTCAGCAAGCTCCTAAAATGATATCTGATGTATCAAATGGCTTTAGTTGGCAGGAACTGAGAGAGAAATATAACTAAGAGTATGGTATCAGGGTGAGGGTTGAAAAAGTCATGTCTTTCCAGCCCTCATACCTTGACCAAATTGTGGAGGTTAAGCTGTGAAAGTTGAACTTATCGGCGGTTTCCTTGGGGCCGGTAAAACAACATTGATCAAAGGCTTGATTGATGGCTGGTCTGGTAAGGAAAAATTGGCGGTGTTAGTTAATGAATTTGGTGAAGTCGGGATTGATGGAACCCTTTTAGCTGGGCGGGGAACGGAAGTAGTGGAATTGTCCAGCGGTTGTATTTGTTGTACTCTAAATGCCGATCTTAAAGCACAGGTTACTAACCTTGCCAGGACTTATCAGCCTGAGCGCCTGTTGATTGAGCCAACTGGGATAGCCACCACTAAAAGTATTTTAAATATTTTGAGGAGTTTAAGTCTTGAAAAGTTTATTACAACCATCCGGGTTACCTTGCTTTTAGATTGCCTTTCTTTTGACTCAAAATTGAAAATGTTATCATTCATCGATAGTCAGATTGCTTTAGCTGATCTAGTTGTTTTAAGTAAAAGTGACTTGGTTTTGCCACAGGTTATCAGCGAAATAAGCAGTAGAGTGGTAAGAATTAATCCCCAAGTGCAGCTTATTCAAGCTAGATACGGTCGAGAAGCTATCGAAGCTCTAGTAAATGATTACCGGGAAGGCAGTATTAAAACTATGTCGGACGATAACGCAGACGATGCAGCCCTTTTTGATGACTATCAATCCATAGGAATAACTTGGCAAGGCTTTGTGTCAAAGGGAAAATTACTGAAGTTGTTTGGCAATTTCAAAGAGAGTAGTTTCGGCCAAATTGTCCGTGCTAAAGGTTTCTTTTTTACAGAGGAGGACAGGTGGCTAGTTCTGGATTTTGTCCAGGGACACATTAATCAAGAGTGGTCAGAGGGGAAAAATTATAGTGAAAATAAATTGACAGTTATCGGTAAGGAATTGAATCAAGATCTCATGAATACAGCTATCGTTGCATGTCAGGTAAGAGAGGGTGATTGAATAACTGATGAAAAACCTTGGAGTAGCCCTTGACTTGGGAACGAGTGGCCTTCGCGGTCAGGCAATTGATCTTGATACAGGGCAGATTATTAAAACAGTAATTACTGCCCGACATCCTTTACCTGGAGCCAACGTCATGGATCACCTGACTTACGCGATTGAGGTTGGACTTGACTCCGCTCATCATATCCTGATTGATGCCGTAAACCAGGTTTTGACTGCCTTGGGTGACATCAGTCCCAATGTGGTACGTCTAGCCGTCTGTGGTAATCCGATCCAGCTTTCCCTGTTCGAAGGGATTGAGGTAAGGGATTTGGCCTATGCTGGTAAAAGGAAAAAACAGGCAATGGGGATTATTGAACCCAACCGGGACGGTAAATTGCTATTGGCGAGAGATATCGAGGGGCTTAATCTTCCCGCAACAGCGGAAGTAGTGATTCCCCCGGCGGTTGAACATGAAATTGGTGCCGATGCCTTAGCAATGATGCTTAAATCGGGGATGTTGGAGCGGAAGGAAATTGCCTTAGTAACCGATTATGGTACCAATGCCGAGATGGCCTTGAGAGTGCGTGGTCAAATCATTACTGGTTCCTGCGCAGCCGGGCCTGCATTGGAAGGACAACATATCCGGTCTGGAATGCTTGCAGGGCCGGGTGCGATCTCTGACCTTAACCCAAAAGGCGAACATTATGCTGTATCCGTTTTAAACTCCGCTATGCTAACTGAAACAGTCGTTGAAACTGATCTTTTAACAGGAATAACTCGAAGGTTGACCAAGGGAAGTATCAAAGGGATTACTGGTACTGGGGTTATTTCCCTTATCGATCTGGCTCTAAACAATGGTTATGTTCAGTTACCGGGAATTAAAACAAAGGATCACCTTATACATCTGACAGACAATGTGAGGTTTAGTGAACAGGACCTGGGCGAGGCTGGCAAAGCTATTGGTGCCATCAGAGCGGGTTACATTGCCTTGTGTAAGGCTGCTGGTATCGAGGTGGATCAAATAGAGGTAGCCTATATGGCCGGCGCATCAGGAACCTATGTTGATGCACTTAAAGCTCAACGTATTGGGTTGGTCCCACCCACAGTGAAAAAAATCTACCAGATTGGGAATACTTCTTTAGCTTTAGCCCGGGATTTGGTCTTTCAGCCACAAGAACTTGAAGAGTTGAAAAAACTAGCAGTGAACTTACGCGCAACCCACTGCATGTTTGGTGATTACGAACCTTTCTCTCAGGCTTATTTATTGGAACTCTCCTATTGGGATGAAGGGATGCCGCGAGATTTATATCTGCGTTTTTGCCGAAATTACGGCTTGTCTCCTCTACCGAAGTTTACTAAGGAGGCCGAGGTCTTAAAATGGCACGAACGGGATATTCCTGATTTGGGAGCGGAGGGGCTTATGGTGATCGAAAAGGTTGGTTTAGAGCGGCACCAGGCCTTCCCAGGATGTACTGGTTGTGGAACTTGCACAAGTCAGTGCTTAGAAGAAGCATTATCACTGGAGTCAGATAAAGGAGAGAACGTCCTTGTCTTAAGACTAGATCTGTGCAATGGTACTGCTTGTCTGAAGTGTGTAAGGGCTTGTCCTGAAAAAGTATATAACTTTGCAGCGATAGGTTTAAATAAGATCTAATCATCCCACTTTAGAATTTTATGTAAAAAGCTTTTTTAATGGTTATTGATAAAAATTTCATTAAGATAATGGAGGAACAAGAGTTATGAAGACAATGACCAGTCGTGAAAGGGTTATGGCAGCCCTAAACATTCAACCTGTAGACCGCTTGCCAGTGATCAGCGTTTGCCAACACGCAACTTATGACCAAATGGAACAACTCAAAAGTTCTTGGCCTGAGGCCTTTCATGATGCTAGTCTAATGGCTAAATTAGCTAGTGGTGCCCACTCAATGCTGGGTTTTGATGCTGTAAGAGTGCCGTTTTGTCAGACTCATGAAGCTGAAGCTTTTGGGGCTGTCTTGAAATATGGTGGTAAAGCAGGGTTACCAAGCGTAGATATACATCCCTATCATATAGGGGACAAGGTTGATTTTCCTAATGATTTTCTAAGCCGGGGACGTATACCAGCGTTGCTGGAAGCTATTCGGATTTTAAAACGTGATTATGGTGACAAGGTTATTATCATGGGAGGTATTATCGGTCCATTTAGTATTGCCAGTTTGTTTTTTGACGTCGCGCTTTTTCTAAAGGCAACTTTCAAAAAACCAAATGACCTAATTCCCTATATTGAGTTAGGTGAGCGTGCAGGGACAATGCTTGCTAAGGCAATGGTAGAAGCCGGAGCAGATGTTATTTGTGTGGAGGACATGATGGCCTCAATGGATATGATTAGTCCAAAGATCTATCGAAACTTGGCGTGGGAATACGAAAAGAGACAGGTTGAAGGGTTGAGTGTACCTGTGATAATCCATATCTGTGGTAAGGTGGATCCAATAATAGTGGATATCGCCAAAACAGGTTGCGGTGCTATCAGTGTTGAGTCCAATGTTAATGTTCCTGAAGCGTTGGATAAGTTCAAGTTAGAGGGGATTAAAACTCCGATAGTAGGGGGTGTTGATCCTGTTAAAACCCTGTTTACCGGTCAACCAGAAGATATCAAACGAGAGGTCAGAGATGCAATTTCTATAGGATTCTCTATGATTTCACCTGGATGTGCCATACCGCCAGCCACTTTAACAGCAAATTTGAGAGCTATGGTGGATACCGTTAACGAGTAGCAAGTTTAGATTTATACTTCAAACCGGCGAATATAAATGCAGGCCGCTTCAAATAAAAGCTGACCCGGTAACGGGGTTAATTTTTGCCTATATATTTAGCCACAGAAAAAACAGTTTACACTAAAGGTCCTTTAGATTAATTTGTTTTTTAAATAATTAATGAAGGAGTTGTTTAAACAATGTCCCAAGAAATTTTGGATCGGCTAAAACAAGGGGTTATCGATTACGACGAGGATGCAGTCAGTAATGCTGCCAATGAAGCTTTGGCCCAAAACGTCAATCCACATTCAGCGGTCTTTGACGGACTGGTACTTGGCATGGTTGAAGTCGGTCGTCTGTACGAGGAACAAGAGTATTTCGTACCGGAAATGTTAATGTGCGCTGACGCTATGTACGTTGGACTGAACATTCTCAAACCCCATATGTCTAAAAAAGAAGGTGCCTCAAAAGGGGTTGTCGTTATGGGCGTTGTCCAGGGCGATGTGCATGACATAGGCAAGAACATCGTTCGCATGATGTTTGATGCCTCCGGCTTCGAAGTTCATGACCTTGGAAGGGACGTACCTCTAGACAAGTTTGTCGAGGAGCAACTGAAAACGGATTCAGATATGGTTTGTCTCTCGGCCATGATGACCACGACGATGGTGGGGATGAAAGAAATTATTGAAAAGATCAAGGAAAAGAATCCCAAGTGTAAGATTATGATTGGCGGGGCGCCGGTAACCAGTGATATAGCTTCGCGTTGGGGTGCTGACGGCTATGCCCGGGATGCCAACAATGCGCTCAAAGATGCCATTAATATGATTGCCTCGTTGAAAAGTATTTCTTAGGAAAGTATCTCGATGAATATTTTTGAAGACATTTAAGACTGAGGTGTTCAAATAGTAACCTAAAAGTTTATGGAGAGGAGGACAAACATTGGAATTCAACGTAATATTTCAACCATCAGGCCGGCGCGGCAAAGTTGAAGCTGGAAAAACTATTCTTACGGCGTCCCACGAACTCGGAGTTGATATAGAATCAGTTTGTGGTTCTTCAAAAGTTTGCGGTAAATGCAAAGTTAAAATTGAGGAAGGCTATTTCGAAAAATTCGGCATTGAGTCTCGCGTCAGCCATCTCAGCCCACTGACCCAACAAGAGCAAAAGTACATGAAATCTAAAGAGATCGAGGAGAATTACCGCTTTGCCTGTGCTACGGAAGTTCATGGTGATATCTTGGTTTTTGTCCCTGAAGAAAGCCGAGGAGCTCAGCAAATCGTTCTAGAGACGGGCAAAGAGCGGGTGTTCACCTTAGACCCTGCCGTTCGCAAATACTATGTCGAGTTAGAACCCGCCACCTTAGAAGATCACAGAGGAGATTTTGAACGTCTGCGTGAGGCTCTCTCTGCTAAATATTCAAAGCTAGGCGAGAATCTGGCGATGGATTATTTTGTTTTGAGGAAATTACCTCTGGTTTTGCGTAAAGGCGAATGGAAGGTCACCGTTACGATCTGGCAAGGTCGAGAGATCATTGATATCGAACCAGGTTTTAACGAAAAGATCGTCGGAGTCGGCATAGACATCGGAACGACAACCGTAGCAGCCTATTTATGCGACTTGCATACAGGCAAAGTACTGACTAAGAAGTCTATGATGAACCCTCAGGTGCGTTACGGAGAAGACGTACTCTCTCGTATCAGCTATTCAATGATGGAAGATAATGGCCTGGAAAAAATGCACAACACGATGGTCGAAAGCATTAACATTCTGATCCGGAAAATGACAGAAGAAGTAGGTCTGTTAGCGATTGATGTACAGGAAATCGTACTGGTGTTCAATACTGTGATGCATCATATAGCCCTGAACATCGATCCCAAATTCATGGGCCGTTCCCCATTTGCCCCCGCCATCAAACAGTCCATGGATATTAAAGCACGTGATTTAAAAATCGAGATCAATCCCTGCGGGAATATTCACGTACTTCCGATTGAAGCAGGCTTTGTGGGAGCCGACAATATGGCGGTTCTGATTGCCGAAGAACCCTATAAACATGATGAGATGCGCCTAGTCATTGACATCGGAACCAACGGTGAAATTGACGTTGGCAACAAACATAATATGCTCTCAACCTCCTGTGCCACAGGGCCGGCTCTAGAGGGCGCGCAGATCAAGTTTGGTATGCGGGCGGCACCAGGAGCTATCGAAAATCTTCGTATCAATCCAGAGACGCTCGAACCTCGCTACAAAGTCATCGGGAACGAAGTGTGGTATCCAGAGGACAAAAAACTCGGAGCGAAAGGAGTCTGTGGTTCTGGAATCATTGACGCCATAGCAGAGCTGTTCAAAGCGGGCATCATCGGCCCCAGCGGCCGTTTTAACAAAGGCCTTGAAGAGTTCCCTCGTGTTCGTAAAGGTTCGGACGGCAGGATGGAATATGTTATTTGTTGGTCTGATGAAACATCCATAGGCCAGGACATTTCTATCACCATCGGTGATGTACGCGCCGTTCAACTGGCTAAATCTGCTCTTTATGTAGGAGCAAAATACCTGATGGAGAAGTTGGGCGTTGAACATATCGATAGCGTCACCTTGGCTGGAGCGTTTGGTTCCTTTATCGATGTCGAGAGTGCGATGGTCATTGGTATGTTTCCGAACTGTAATCTTGAGAAAGTTAAAGCAGTGGGGAACGCAGCGGGCGATGGAGCGCAGATTGCCCTTCTGAACAAAGAAAAACGTGTAGAAGCTGATCGAGTGGCAAAAGAAGTCTTCTTTGTGGAGACAGCCATTGAATCAGATTTCCAACAACGTTTTTCAGACGCTATGGCTTTCCCTCATAGCCACGATGCTTTCCCAAGCATTCAGCATATCCTTGACCGGATTCCTAAGCGAGGTAAAAGGCAGACCGCTCGCTAACTCGAAATAGGCTAAGTATTAAGAATCAATATACACTTGACTGTCCTAATCCAATATACAAGGTTATCGTAAGGCGGAAATATTGGCTATTAAAGTAGAAACTTGGGTGATTATTGATGCGAATAAAAGGTAAGGGAGAGATGGAATAATGTTGACACTAACACCGCGGGAAAGAGTGCTCAATCTCTTTGCCGGTAAAGAAGTGGATCGTCCTGCCTGTTACAGTGGAATGGGGAACGTAACGACTGTCGCCTTGGAGGAAATAGGTTGTAAGTTCCAGGATCTGCACGGAGACGCCCAAAAAATGGCTAAAGCAGGAGCCAGTTCCTACCACCTGTTTGGCTACGAGAGCGCCGTGATTCCATTTGACCTATGCGTGGAAGCAGAGGCCTTAGGATGTGCTATGAATCCCTATGACAATGTCGAACAACTTCTCTACCCTACAATTAAAGAGAAGACCATTCACACTGAGGAAGAAATAACAACGTTCCCCATACCGGATGATTTTTTAGAGCGTGGTCGAATCAATGTTATTTGCGAAGCCATTCGCTTACTAAAAAAGGATATCGGCCAGGACGTGGCCATTGGCACTTATCTATTGGGACCTTTTACCCTGGCAGGGCAACTCATGGACCTCAACGACCTTTTCAAGCTTTCTTTTAAAAAACCCGATAAAATAAATCAAATGTTGGACCGTTTAGCAGATGTTCAGATCGCCATCGGGAGAAAATTCTACGAGGCTGGAGCGGACTATATTACCGTGCGGGAAATGGGAGCAACTACGGATATCCTGAGCCCCAGGGCCTTTAATAAAGTTATAGCCCCACATCTGAAAAAGATTTTTGCAGGCCTACCAGGAAACAATGTTCTGCACATTTGTGGAGGGACCAATAGCGTTATCGGGAACATGAATAAGTGCGGAGCCGCTGCAATGAGCCTTGAATTCAAGAACGATATGGCAAAAACAAGGGCGGAAATCGGTCCGGATTCCTTGATCTTTGGGCAAGTGGATGCCTATAATGTCCTTGTCACCGGAACCCCCGAGGATGTAGTTAAAGGAGTGCTTGCTAGTTTAGACGCAGGAGTTGATGCTGTCTGGCCGGGTTGTGATATATGGCCCACCGCGCCCTTAGAAAATCTAAAAGCTATGGTAGAAACCGTCAGAGAACACGGTGCTAGTCGCTGGGTACGTAACTTAAATGTTGGAGGGTGATAAAGTATGTTCACTTTAAAAGGGAACCAAAAAGTTTGTCAAATCGGACCTTTCAAAGTGGGAGGTCAGTTTGGAGAGAACCCGCCACTCCTTATTTCTTCTATGTTCCACAACGGAGACCGAATCCTGGAAAGCCGCAAAGATCATAAATTTGATCATGCCAAAGCGGTGGAATTCTTAAAACAGCAAGAGGCACTCTCAGAACAGACGGGAATACCGGCGCTCGTTGCCATGGTTGCTAGTTCGACAGAAGAAATGAAGTACTACATTGACTTTTTCACGGAACATAGTGACCTTCCCTTCGGAATTGACATGTGGGTACAAAAACCTCGCCTCGAAGCTATGGAATACGCAGCCTCCAAAGGACTGCTGGACCGTGTTCTCTACAACAGTATTACACCTTGGGATAAGGATATACCTGATCAGGTGAAAGCCCTACGCGAAATGGGAGTCAAACACGTCGTGGTCCAAGCATTTGACGAGAACGACCAAAAGTCTTCCGGTCGCCTAACTTCCTTTGAAAAATTGATGGAAGTAGTGGGTCAAGGGGGGTTCCAATCAATCCTTGTTGATACCGCTGTCATGAACCTGCCTGCAACAGCTTTTTCCTGTCTGGGTAATAAACTGATTAAGGAAAAGCATGGCTGGCCTGCGGGAGTGGCTTCTTCGAATGGTACGTTTATGTGGAAGGAAGCTAGAGAACTGTGGGGCCAAAACGGTTTTGCCGGAATGGATGCCGCTGGTCAAGCAATCTCTGCACTGCTCTGGAGTGACTTCATCTTTTATGGACCTATATCCATCGCTCCCAGGATTTTCCCGGCAGTCGTTTCGGCTTCTCTATTTCAAGCGACCCTAGCTTTTGAGGAAACAAAACGCTTGCCGGAAAATAAAAATCACCCTATTTACAAATTTTTCGGAGCATTCGCCGGTAAATTAAGTGATGGGGAACAGGTTGAATTGGAACATGGCGGAATTGCTCAGTAGTTAAAAAGATACGGGATTATTTGGTGAGAGTGAGGTGTTGGCGTGTGTGCCAACTGGAGCATCTAGCCCAGGATAAACTGGATCCAGCCAGTCTATTGAAAAAGATCAAGGATTGGGGATGCGAGATTGTAGGCATAGGCGATGTCAGTAATGGTTTGCCGCCTGACTTAAAAGGTCTATCCACGGCAATCTCCCTCGCTCTAATTCATCCTGAACAGCAGGTTGAAGACCAAATCTATGAATACCGTTTTTTAGAAATAGAGCGAAAGTTTGAGTATATCCAGAAAAAGATCTCCAAACAGCTCAGGGATGATGGTTGGCGCTTTTTGGAGATCCCCACAGACACCAGCAAACAACGGGACCGATTGATCTCCAGGATCCACCCTCTTTTTCCTCATAAGACAGCTGCAACCTGTGCCGGTCTAGGTTGGATAGGTAAGAGCGGATTGTTGATTAATCCCGATCACGGGCCGCGGCTCAGTTGGGCAACAGTCTTAACCAATGCTCCTTACTGGGCTACTGGAAAACCATACATCCATGGACAGTGCGGACACTGCAACGCCTGTGTTCGAGCATGTCCGGCTGGTGCGATTTCCGGGAAAGAGTGGAGTAGAGGCACTAATTACGAAACGATGATAGACATCGTGTCCTGTGCGCAACAGCTCGAGAATAACCGAATCACTATCGGCGAACTTGCCTGCGGTAACTGTATTAAGATCTGCTGGCGTGGTCACGATATTTGAACAACCATGGGCCTGTGTGACAACACAGGCCCATCGGCATTTCGACCAATACTCGATCTTTATTCAATGCTCAGTAAAATATTACCATACACCTTTTATATAAGTATTTAGCATGATATAATGCGTCAAGGGGGTAATGTCTATGCGAAAACTGCCCGTGGAGTTACAATCTTGGAAAGAATTTTTTCAGGCGCGAGTTGAGATAGCTGCTGTTTATTTATTTGGTTCACTTGGGACTGAGTTTGAACATCCGCAAAGTGATATCGATTTGGGAGTAATTTTTAATCGCCCAGTTACACTATCTGAAGAATTGGAGCTAGATGGAGCCTTAAGCCTTCATGTTGGTCATGATGGAATAGATTTAGTAAATCTGAATCGTGTTTCTATTGCGTTACAGTTTCGCGCACTCCAGGAAGGTATACTTGTTTACGAAGGGGACTATATAGAACATAGCGATTTTATTGAATGTGTGATTAAGACCTATCCGGACTATGCTGTTAAGTATGCAATATTCTCTCGAGATTACGAGCTAGCTCTTAAGGAGGAATACAGTCATGGTGGATAAGGATATCATGCAGCGAAAACTTTCTTTCATAGATTTAAAATTGCGTAATCTAGAGACGTTAAAGCTTATGGAACGACAGGATTTTTTAGCTAGTTGATGACTCAGAGATTTATCGGATTTTGCAGGAAAATCTGGATGATATTAAAGGTTTTATCCATGCTGTTCTGCGCACTTTTTTTTAACACAAAACATGGAGGATTTTATTATTGAAGGTTATAGACACCCTTTGGAAATTCATGCTTTCTGAGGGTGTTTTTGTTGGTGAACGACTTGGAGGGATAAGAAGGGCAGGCCTTTGCCTGCGGAAGTTGTTGACTAACCATAGTTCCTGATATAATTATAATAATATGGCTTAGATAGTGGGAGATTTAAGTTGATTAACGAGAAGGATTTCTTTGCAGAGATCAAGGCTAGAGGCTTTAATTTGACGGAACAACAAAAACAGGCCGTGGTTCATAATCAGGGTCCTCTCATGCTTTTAGCTGTTCCCGGCGCAGGTAAGACCACCGTTCTAACTGTTCGCTTAGCTTACTTAATTCTTGTAGAAAATGTAGATCCTCGCAGGATTCTTTGTCTAACCTTCGGGCGGGCAGCTGCCAAGGAAATGCGGGAACGATTTGTTATGAACTTTGGGACCATGGTAAGCGGCCAAACGGAAGGACTTCATAAAAAAATTCATTTTTCTACGATCCACAGCTTTGCTTATGAAGTAGTTCGGACAGCTTTTCGTCAAAGAGGGATCGGATTCGAAATTATTGAGGAACAAACAGGCGCTGCAAGCAAGATGGGGGTTCTGCGTAGAATTTATGAAAAGTATAATCTTTCTACGATTACCGACGAGCAGCTAGAGGGGTTACAGAATGCCATTTGTTATGTAAAAAATACCTTATGCAAACCCGAAGAGCTTGCCAAGAGTGAGATTGAAAATTTTTCTTTGATTTATAACGATTATGAAAACTATAAACAAAACAGCCATCCGAGGCTGATTGATTATGACGATATGCTATCCCTGGCGTTTCAGGAGTTAAAAGAAAACCAGAAGTGCTTAGAGGTTTATCGCAAGCGCTTTGACCATATCCTCACGGATGAGAGCCAGGATACGTCTCTTTTACAGCATAGAATTATCGAAATGGTCGTTAAACCTAAGGACAATATTTTCGTGGTGGGGGATGATGACCAATCAATTTTTGGGTTTCGAGCGGCTGAACCAAAGTATCTTTTAGAGTTTGAACAGACTTACCCGGGTGCGAAAATTCTCCGGATGGAGCAAAACTTTCGTTCCACTCCGCAAATTGTAGAGGTAGCTTGTGGCTTCATTCGTTCTAATAAACAGCGTTTTGATAAAGACATGTTTACGGAAAATCCCAAGGGAGACGTCCTGCAGATGGGCCAATTTGCAGGAATTAAAGAGCAAAATCAGTTTATTGTCCAAAACCTTAAGAACCAAAACAATTTAGCGAAGGTAGGAGTACTGTATCGTAATAATTTATCCGCTATTTGTTTAGCAGAAGAGTTAGATCGGGCCAATATTGTCTTCTATATGCGAGAGTCGGGTAAACAGAGGTTTTTCTCCCACTGGGCGATTAACGATATTTTAAATCTCCTGCGCTTCTCGTTTAGCGATAAAAGCTTGCCTACTTTAGAGCGGATATGGTCTAAACTGAGTTGTCCGATTCGAAAGCAACATCTCGATTTACTTAAGCAAGTACCCATTGATCGTTCCATCTTCGAAATTTTGGCTGAACAACCAGGGGTGACGTCAAAGGGGAAAAGTGAGTACTTAGATCTGAAAAAACGGTTTAAGGAGCTTAATACACTTTCACCCACTAAGGCCATTGATTATATCCGAAACCAGTTGGAATATGATAAAGCGATGAAGAGAATCTGCGAGTCTTTAGGCTTTTCCGAAGAGTACGTCGGAGGTCTCTTGGATATTCTCAGCACAATTGCCCAGAATGAACGGACGATCGTGGATTTTGCCAATCGTTTAACGTATCTTGAAAAGCTGATGATGTCTTCATATAAAAACAAGCACAATAACGCCGTGACCCTTTCCACAATCCATTCTGCAAAGGGTTTAGAATGGGAACAGGTATATTTAATTGATCTTGTGGAAGGGATTATTCCCGAGGGAGAGACGATCAAGGCGGAACAAAGTGGGCAGAGCGATTCATTAGAAGAGGAAAGACGCCTTTTCTATGTAGGGATGACCAGGGCCAAACGCCAGTTAACCCTGTGCTCCATGAGTTATTATCATCATAAACGAGTGAAAGCGTCTCGTTTCCTCCGCGAAGTTAATCTTGTAAGTCAAGGTAAAAATCCACTAGACATCACCGCCAAAGGCGTAGAAAACCAACAGAGCGATTTGGTCAAAGGATTGGTTGTGCAACATAAGGCCTTTGGAGAAGGAGTCATCGTAAAAGACGATGGGAATGTGATTATGGTTCTTTTCAAGAACGGTGCACAGCGTTCCTTTATGAAGGACATCTGTGAAAAGGAGAGCTTGATTTGGGCAATTTAAGCGGGCCACTCAAACAGTTTATCAATCTGACTTTAGAAAACATCGAAAAGGAACATCTGTGAGTACATTTACTCAATGAAGGATACTTAAAGAAAATGTTGGGAATGAACTAAAATATATAGTTAGTACTTCTAAAAAAGGCAGTATATGATAAACTGATTAGAGATAATCTTCCTTGATAAAGGAAGAGAAATTTTCGAGGAGGAGGTAAGATTATGATTGCTGAAGTAAACCAAGAGGAGTGCATCGGGTGTGAATCATGCCCTGAATTCTGCCCTGAGGTATTTAGGATGGAGGCTGACGGGTTAGCCGTTGCTTATACAAACCCGGTTCCCAGTGAGTTTGAGGCAGCTGCTCAAGAAGCCGCCGATGGCTGCCCAGCACATTGCATTATCATTACATAAGCTGTTGCGTTGCATGATCGCCTGAAATCTCGGGCGATTTTTTTTATGTCGCTAATTATTTTGCGTTATTAGTTCTTTATGACTTGTATTTTTATGCCCTAGCCAACAGTGGCGAAACTTGCAGGTAAGGTAGAAGTTTAAAGATCAAGGTGTTTTTGTCAGATTGGGTTTTAAGCGATGAAGCAGATGGGAATTATCTCTAGGCTGGCCACACGTCTTTAGTTTTTTTCTATTATATTAGAATTCATATTTAAATACTTTTTGTTTTGTCTTAAAAATTGAAGATAGCTGTCGGAAAGTTGCAGCAAAGATTTTATTCTTTGCTCTTCTTTAAGGAAGAACTCCTGATTTTTAGAACTATTACGATTGTCTAAGTTCTGCCCCATATTACTCCCCGCGAGATGGAATACGTTTGACGTTATAAATGTTCCGTCAGGATGATGAAAACGAAACCCTAGCAAGTTCTGCTCAGAGTTCAAGATATCCTGGCCAAAGGTTATCTGTTTTTCTAAGGGAATGCCTAATAGATTAGCAAGGGTAGGAAGGAAATCTATCTGCCCACCGAGAGTATCGATTACTTGAGGTTTTAGGCCGGGAACTCTGATCAGGAAGGGCACATTCAGGCTGTCGATTGCATCATGTTCTCTCCCTAACAAAAGAGTAAGAATATCTTGGTATTCCCTTTCCATGGCTTTAGTGATCCCAAAATGGTCCCCTAAGACGATAAATATCGAATTATTCCATAAGTCTGTCGATTTAAGATCCTCTATAAATTTCCCCAAGGCATAATCTTGGTAATTTGTAGAGGTGAGGTAGTTTCCGATAGAAGTCCCTTCAAGCTGAGGAGGAAGTATGACTCGTTTTCTACTTTCAGGTAGGAAGTAAGGATGATGATTGGTAAGGGCTATGAGACTGGCGTAAAACTTTTGATTCTTCTTCTGGTGATCGATTAAGATCGGCAGTGCTTTCTTGTAAAGAATTTCATCAGAAGAGCCCCATAGACCAAGCATGTCTTGATCTTGGTAGTATTCTTTATCATAGTATTTATCGAAGCCCAGACAAGGGTAAAGCTTATCTCTATTCCAGAAAGTGACAACATTGGGGTGAAAAGTAACAGAGGTATAAGCTTGTTTTTTAAGTAGACGGGGCAAAGAGGGATAATCGATATCCACATAATCATTAGCGATACTACCTGTTTGCAGGGGATAAATCGAAGTATTAGTAATGAATTCGGCATCAGAGGTGTTTCCTTGACCGATCTGGCTATAAAAATGAGGAAAATACATACTTTCCTTGACAAGCTGATTAAGATTGGGGGTTATTTCTTGATTATTGACTGCCAACCCGACAAGGAAGTTTTGGGTTGATTCCAATTGTACCAAGATAACGTTCTTGTCTGAGGCGGCACCGAAATACTTTGGCCAGGGGACAGGTTTTACTTGTTTAAGCTGATTAATAGCAGCTTGGCTAAACTGACTGCTGGGCGAGGAGGCAGCGTTGCTTTTACCTAAATAATTATAGAGCTCATATCCTTGGGCATTAAAAAATCCTACATCACGGGTCATGGCCATCCTGTTATCTTTAGCAGGATAAAGCCAGATGTTAAGGAGCGTGAGAACGAAAGCCAGGGAGGTCGTTATAAAGATTGTCTTCTGATGATAAACAGAAGCGGATTTGCGCTGACAGGCAAGGGGCTGCAGAAGCATATTTAGCTTGAGAGCTTTTCTGTAATAGGAAAGAGGAAGTAGTATCTTTGAAACTTTTAAAAAATTGCGTTGGATAACGATCAAGAAGAAATCAAAGTAGAAGATCAAGTAGGCCAGGGAGAATAGTTCAAAGATGCTTGAACCAAGGTCTTTAATTAAACCGAGCTGTAGGAGAGCTTGGAAATTGGGAATTTGCCCAAAATAACTATCGTAGATAACACTAGCCATAAAGTAGGTAGATAGTAGAAAGTTTACGATCCATAACAATATTGTCCGTGGTTTTGTTAGCTCTAGTAGCCCAAAAATAATCACTACGGAAGCTAACTCCAACACAATGATCTGCAAATCCGCAGTCTCCGGGAATAAAAAACTTCTCAAAAAATATAGTTTAAACATCATAATGAGTGTGAATAATTTAACCCTTTCCCTAAAAAGGATGAGAAAAAGAGGAAAACGCATATGCATAATTCCTTTCGTCTTGAAGGCTTCAGGGCCTATTTATAATCCAGTTTAATCCTATGACATAAAGACGAAAGGTATGTTTTCTATAAATTTAAAAAACTACCTCGTTTTCTATATAGTGAAAGAGCACGAACACGTGGTAGAAATACACAGAATTATTTATGCTAAGGCGGATGTTAAAAACCTTATTAAATAGTCGCCCATTTGCAATCATCAGTGAATATACCGAAAAATTCACAGGTCTAACATAAAGAGCGCATCCGCAACGCGGCACCTTCATTACAAAGGTATTCTTAAATACTAAAGAACTATCTGCTCCGAGGAAGAAACAAGGAGACAGGGACCCTGTTTCGATTTTAATTATCTGAAAAAGAGTCCCTGTCCAAATTAGGGGAACAAGGTCATTGATCTAATATTGGTTTTTATGCAAGTTATGTATAATCAAAACGGCCGTTTGACTATACATGACTGCATATTAATAAAAAAATCGAGAGGTTGTTGTTTTATGGACTTATTAAATCTATCAGCCAGTCTGGACAATTTTTTCTGGGGTAAAGTCATGATCTATTTATGCTTGGCAGCCGGTATTTATTTTTCAGTACTCATGAGATTTCCACAGGTGCGCTTAATTAAAGACATGGTCAAAAATCTTTTTGCAACTAAAAGTTCAGACGAAGGCGTTTCATCGTTTCAGGGCTTCGCGATGGCTTTGGGCGGACGTGTTGGTACTGGTAACATTACAGGTGTTGCAAGTGCTATATTCTTTGGTGGTCCTGGTGCTGTTTTCTGGATGTGGGCTATAGCTTTCCTGGGTGCAGGCTCAGCTTATATAGAAGCCGCGTTAGCTCAGGTTTGGAAACAAGAGATTCATGGTGAGTATCGCGGTGGTCCAGCGTACTATATCGAAAAAGGATTAGGTAGTAGGAGCCTAGGCATGGCCTTTGCAGTTCTTACCTTGGTGTCTTGCGGTCTCCTTCTTCCTGGTATTCAATCCAATTCTTTTGCAACTGCTGCAAAAGGGGCCTTTGGTATTGAACCTATCTTTGTAGCTATTGTATTTTCAGGGTTACTTGGTTATATCGTATTCGGCGGCGGCAAGAGAATCGCTAAAGTAGCTGGGATGATTGTTCCATTCATGGCGGTTGCTTACGTGGCTCTGGCAGTAATTATTTTAGCCGTTAATTTCACTAAGGTTCCCTATGTTTTCGGCTTAATCTTTAGTAGTGCGTTTAACATGAACGCAGTATATGGTGCTGTCTTCGGATTAGCCATCAGTTGGGGTGTTAAGAGAGGCATATTCTCCAATGAAGCTGGTCAAGGTACAGGCGCTCAGGCTGCAGGTGCTGCTGAAGTATCACACCCTGCCAAACAAGGTCTTGTTCAAGCCTTCTCAGTTTATGTTGATACATTGTTGGTATGTACTGCAACAGCAATCATGATACTTTCAACAAACACGTTCAATGTCGCTAACCCAGCGGGAGGTTTCATATCAGAATTTGTTCCGGGCATGGAAAAAGGAAACTTTACACAAGCAGCTGTTGATTCATTTATACCAGGGATTGGCGGCGGTTTCGTAGCAATTGCCTTGGGCTTCTTTACCTTCACAACGGTGTTAGCTTATGCATTCTACACGGATTCTAATGTTGGTTATCTCTTTAGACACAATAGTAACGGCAGCGGTTATAAAATGGCGATCACAGCTTCAAGAATTGGTATTGTAGTTATGGTTTTCATCAGTACAATTATGTCGGCAGACGTGGTTTGGAACTTTGGTTCCGCAGGGGTTGGTGCAATGGCCTGGTTCAATGTTATCGTAATCATACTGCTGACCAAGCCGGGGATTGCCACTCTAAGAGACTACGAGGCACAGAAGAAGCTGGGCGTAGATCCTGTATTTGTTCCAGAGAGAATTGGTATTAAAGGTGCTGAACTCTGGCATAAGATTGTTGCCAGAACCTATGCAAATGAATTGGCGGCACTAAAGGCAAAAGACAAGACAATCAAATAAGAATAGGGTGTCTATTTTTGCATAAAGGATCATAACATTGTAGTTGGGTAATACGAATTATTTCCTAAGTTAGCAAATTGCTATTTCAGCTAAATATTTTAACTTTGAATCCTAGATTTAAAAATCTGGGATTTTTTTATATCTAGAATGTGATTTTGGACTCGCTTTTAAGAGTCTGAAAACAGTGCACCTGTCCCTCTGTTTACCTATCTGGCAGCGAAACAGCTTCAAGCGAGAAAAAAAAGTATATTCAAGGCGAGAAAATTACGATATAACTATATTAATTAGACCAAATGACGGAGGTTAGGTAATGCAATTGCAAAACTACTTTGAAGAGTTTAGAGCTAATACTATCGGTAATAATCAAGTTTTTGAAACCTATTACGGCAATGTCAAGATGGTATATGCAGATTGGACGGCAAGTGGTCGGATGTATGGCCCGATTGAGAGCAAAATTATTAATAAGTTTGGACCCTTTGTTGGAAATACCCATTCCCTGTCCAGTGAAACAGGAATGTTGATGACACAAGCTTACAATATTGCACATCAAAGGATAAAGGAGCATGTCAAGGCAGATTGTAATGATGTAATCATTACGGCGGGTTCAGGAATGACTTGTGTTATAAATAAGCTGCAGAGAATACTGGGGCTTAAGATAAGTGAAAAACTGTGGCCATTTGTAAACATCCCGGAAGAATTAAAACCCGTAGTATTTGTCACCCACATGGAACATCACTCCAATCAGACTTCGTGGCTCGAGACGATAGCCGATGTAGAGATAATAAGTCCTGACAGAAACGGACTGATCGATGTTAATAATCTGGACATATTATTAAAAAAGTATCATGATCGAAAATTAAAGATTGGATCTTTTACGGCATGTTCCAATGTAACCGGAATTCAGACCCCCTATCATAAAATGGCCAAGATCATGCACCAGCACAATGGCGTTTGTTTTGTGGATTTCGCTGCGTCCGCCCCGTATATTCATCTTGATATGCATCCCGATGACCCTGAAGAAAAGTTAGATGCCATTTTCTTTTCACCACACAAGTTTTTAGGCGGCCCTGCCACATCGGGTGTACTTGTCTTTGATTCAAGACTATATGCCAATAATGTGCCTGACAATTCGGGTGGCGGCATCGTAGATTGGACAAACCCTTGGGGAGAACATAAGTATTCTTCTGATATAGAAATCCGGGAAGATGGTGGGACTCCTGGTTTTTTGCAAGCCATAAGGACTGCACTGTGTCTCAGGCTTAAAGAGGATATGGGTGTAGAGAATATGTTGAAGAGAGAAAAGGAACTAATGAATATACTGTTCAGCGAACTTGACAGTGTCGAGGGCCTTCACATTCTTGCGGAAAATATCAGGGATCGGCTAGGAATACTGTCCTTTTATGTAGACAATATCCACTATAATCTTTTGGTAAAAATACTCAATGACCGATTTGGCATACAGTCAAGAGGAGGGTGTTCCTGTGCCGGTACCTATGGACATTATTTGTTTAACATTGACAAAGGTACATCCTATAAAATTACTAATTTTATTAATTCAGGAGACTTGTCTCAGAAACCGGGCTGGGTGAGATTATCAATACATCCCATTATGACAGACCAAGAGGTACAGTTTATTGCAGATGCGGTGAAGCAGATCGTTAAGAATATAAAAGAGTGGCAGGATGACTACTCTTACGATGCTAGCTTAAACGAGTTTAGAAACAGACATTCCCCTGATCAGGAGAATATCAAAGAATGGTTTAAGTTGTGAGCTGTCCCTCAAAAACCATTTATTTTCTGTTCTGTTCCAGTCGAGGAAGCATGGGATGATCTTGCAATTCTGCACGAGTATCGGGAGGCCCCCGTATAAAAGCAATAATGAAAGTAAGGGGGCTTTCTTAGGGTATGTTCTTGCTCTTGGGGTATGATTTGCGAGGCACGAAAGTGTTTGGGTTAAGGAAGAAGTGAGGAGGTAACAAAATGTTAGAAACTGTTCAGGCCTTGACGAAGATTGTGGGTTCGGAGTATATCCATCTCACATTGGAGGATCGAATGTGCTATTCCTATGACGGCACCTTCCGAACCTTTTTGCCGGACTATATCGTTAGGCCAAAAAATACCCTGGAGATTCAAGAAATTGTAAAAGTAGCAGCAGCTCTTAAGATCCCCCTTTACCCAAGAGGAGCAGGAACGGGCTTAAGTGGGGGCTCGGTTCCCGTTAAGGGGGGGATCGTCATGGATCTTACCCGCTTAAATAGTATTATAGAAATTGATGCGAAGAACTTGGTGGCGATTGTTGAGCCAGGTGTCATCACTGCCGACCTACATAAGGCAGTTGAAGCCTTAGGGTTATACTATCCGCCCGATCCGGCCAGTTTGAAATCCTGTACTATGGGTGGCAATGTGGCAGAAGGAGCGGGTGGGCCCAGGGCCATTAAATACGGGGTCACTCGGGATTATGTCATGGGTTTAGAAGTGGTCACTGCTGCAGGCGAAATAATCCGTACCGGGGGTCGAACCGTTAAAAATGTTGCAGGTTATGACTTAACCCGGCTCTTTATCGGTTCGGAGGGGACACTAGGGGTGGTTACCCAGATTATAGTCAGGCTCATTCCTAAACCAGAAGCTAAAAAGACAATTTTGAGTATGTTTCCTAAACTCGACGGGGCAGCCGAGACAGTGCCTCAAATCATTGCGAGAGGAATTATTCCAGCTGCTTTAGAAATTATGGATGACTTGGCCATTAACTGTGTAGAAAATCACTTGCATATGGGACTTCCGAGGGATTCAGAAGCGATTCTGTTGATCGAAGTGGATGGAGACCAGGAGGTCGTTGAAAAACAGGCGCCGATCATTGCTCAGATCTGTCAAGACAATGGAGCATCAGAGGTTAGAGTAGCCAGTAACGATGCGGAATCGGACGAACTCTGGAAAGCTCGACGCGCAGTTTCGACCGCCATCGTACAGTTGAACCCGACTAAAATTGCGGAAGATGCTACGGTTCCCCGGACTCAGATTCCGGAGATGATTCGACGCTTGAAGAAGATCTCCGCTAAGTATGACCTGCCAATGCCGATTTATGGACATGCAGGGGATGGAAATTTGCATCCAAATATTTTAGCCAATCATCGAGATCCAGAGGAGATGGAGCGGGTCGAAAAGGCGGTAGAAGAAATTTTTAAAACCACAGTGGAATTAGGGGGGACGCTGTCGGGAGAGCATGGAATCGGGCTCATGAAAGCTCCTTTCATGAAACTCCAATTTACCCCAGTGGAAATGCACTATTTCCGGGAAGTCAAAAGGGCATTTGACCCCCATAACATTCTCAATCCAGGGAAGATTTTCGGGGGTGAGGAAAGTGAAGGATTATTCACATCTCCAAACGGAAATTGATCACTGCAGTAAATGTGGAGGTTGTTTGGTAGCTTGCCCTATTTATGGGGAACTAGGCGTAGAAACCATGGGTTCAAGGGGTAGAGTTTTTCTTTTTCGTCAGTATTTGGCGGGTAATCTAGAGCTGAGCAAAAAATTTGCCGAGACCATGTCTCTATGCTTATTGTGTAAAAATTGTACGGCTACTTGCCCGAATGGAGTGGCGACTGATCAACTGGTTTTGGCCGCTCGCCAAGAGCTTGTCGGTAAATATGGATTGCCTCTCATTAAAAAGACGGTTTTTCATCACTTGCTTAAATCCAATGGACGCTTAAACCTTGTCGCTAAGTTATTAACAGTCTACCAACGCACCGGATTGCGGTGGTTAGTACGAAAGTCTCGTCTCTTAAAACCTTTCCCTTCCAACTTAGAAGCTAAAGAGAAGCTTCTGCCGGATATTCAAGCCGGACGTCCTTTCCACCAAGGGGTTTCCCCAAGGATTTCCGTGGACAATCCCCAAAAACGTGTCGCTTATTTTACGGGTTGCATGACGAATTACATTTTTCAAAACACTGGAAAATCTGTACTCAAGGTGCTTAAAGAGAACCGTGTGGAGGTCTTCATTCCGGAGCAGCTGTGTTGTGGGGTACCAGCAGAGGCAAGTGGGGATGCGGAGACGATGTTGCATTTGGCCGCGGAAAATGTGAAATTTTTCTCTCGGTTAGAGGTTGACGCGATTATTACCGATTGCCCAAGTTGTGGGATGGCTCTCAAAGAGTATGGAGAGAAATTAGGGACTGAAGAGGCCAAAGCATTTAGTTCTAAAGTCAAGGATATTACCCAGTTCCTGATGCAAGATATTGAACTTAAGATTCCCATCAATAACCTTCCGGTCACAGTAACTTATCATGACCCATGCCATGCCATTAGGGGGCTAAAAATCCAAAAAGAACCACGTGAACTGCTTAAGAAAATTCCGGATCTTACACTCAAAGAAATGAACGGGGCGAACCAATGTTGTGGTTCAGCAGGTTCGTTCAATCTATCTTATTATCAGCTCTCAATGCAGATCCTTGATAAAAAACTTAAAAATATCACAGCTACTGAGGCTGAAGTGGTGGCTACCGCTTGTCCGGCCTGTGAAATGCAGATAGGTCATGGAGTTCGCAAGAAACATCTGACACAAAAAGTAATGCACCCGATTGAATTGCTTAGTCAGGCCTACTCGGCTGGGCATGAATAAAAAGACAGGCCGCTACAGTCGGGGCTGACGTAGTTTTGGTGGTAAAGCTAAGACCAACTGGGAGTGGTTGGGGAAAAAGATTCGAAATCATCTATTCGTTGTAGAAAGGCGGGAAAAGAATGAGCCTTGAACAATTGCTTGCCCATGTGCACATCCCTAAAATGGTTAGAGTACGTCAGAATTTCGCTAGACCCATGCTTACCGATATTCCGAAAACAGTGAAGGAAGAAATGCAACGACCGGAAATTCTCGGTCGGATAAAAAGCGGTGATAAGATTGCGGTCACAGCCGGAAGTAGAGGTATAGCGAACATTGTCATTATACTACGGGAAGTGGTAGCTAATTTAAAGGCCATAGGAGCAGAGCCTTTTATTATACCGACTATGGGGAGCCACGGCGGGGCGACGGCCGAAGGGCAAGTGGAGGTCCTACATAGTTTAGGGATTACTGAGGAATCGGTAGGGGCTCCGATTCAGGCCACTATGGATGTGGTACAAGTGGGAGTCTCAGCAGGAGGCATGCCTGTCTACTTCGATAAGTATGCCGCCACCGTGGCTGATGCTACAGTGATTATTAACCGAGTGAAACCGCATACTTCCTTTCGGGGATCATTTGAAAGTGGCTTGGCTAAAATGATTGCCATAGGGTTAGGTAAACAGCGAGGAGCCGAGTGCTGCCATTCCGGAGGTTCAGGGAAAATGTCCAAAAGAATCGAGGACATAGCTCAAACGTGTATCGAGAAGACAAATATAGTTTTTGCGCTGGGCATTATTGAGAATGCCTTTGATGAGACCTGTAAGATCGTGGCTCTCCCCAAGGAAGAAATCATGACTCAAGAGCCAGAACTCCTTGAAGAGGCTAGGACTAATTTGCCGCAAATCCTGTTTCCTAAATACGATGTCCTCATGGTTAACAAAATTGGCAAGAACATCAGTGGACTTGGTATGGATCCGAACATCATCAAGAGATTTCCTACCCTTGCTATGCAATTTGAGCCTTCGATGCAACGAATCGTCGTTCTTGACCTTACCGATGAAACACACGGAAATTTTCATGGCTTAGGCCTGGCTGATGTGTGCACTAAGCGGGTATTTGAAAAAATTGATTATAGTAAAACCTATCCTAATCCCTTGACCTCCAGACTTCCAGAGGCATCTAAGATTCCGATGGTTATGGAGAACGATATTCTTGCGCTTAAAGCAGCCATTCAAACCTGTTCTAACGTAGATTATAGCAAAATCAAAATAGTCTGGATTAAAAATACTCTGAAATTAGATGAAATTCTTATTTCCGAACATCTCCTTGATCAAGTGAGGTCAGATTCTAGACTAGAGATCAGGGGGGATCCCCAACCGATGGTCTTTAATGAGCGGGGAGATTTGCTAAGGGACTTCTAAAAAAATGACAAGAGGGATACTTTCGCCTGTAGGATGCTACCCCCACCGAAGGACAATATGGAATATCTACTCATCTACTCATAGAAAATGGGACTCGAGATCATTTTGCGTGCAAACTGGCAGATAAAGGGGGAAACAGGGGGACAGGTTTCTTGTTTTGATTGCGATCAAAACAAAGTACCTGTCCCCCTGTTTCCCTTTTGTTTTTAGGCTATGGCAAATACTTCCTTTACAAAAGAAAGATATTCGGGTGCTTTTTTAATGTCAGGTTCACCGTAGGACTGGGCTAATCCATGGCGTATGGCTCGTTTGATAACAGTGTCAAAGACCTTTATATCTGGGGTCTCAGCAAATTCTTTCCGTAGTTCTTGGAGCATCACATGATGAAGGTTGGTATGGTCTTGGACCATTGTAGGCAAAATCCCTAAAATGTTTAGCTTAGTACCTTGTTCCTGAATACCCTTGATTAGAACAATTGTCTCGTAGATACCATCAATTGACAGCCCCTCGGGAAGGACAGGGATGATAATATCTGTGGAGGCTAATAGAGAATTCAAAGTTGGCATGTCATTGCTAGGAGACGTGTCAATGAGAATGTAATCGTACTGAGTCTTTATCTGAGCAATTGCCTTTCTCAAAAGGTATTTGGGGGCAGGGAATAGCTTGGCATTAAGATGAGCCATGACTGTTGGACTAAGATTTGTTAGCGAAGTGTTTGATAAGTACAGATCCACCCCAAATGCATTTTGCTTGATGTCTTTCATGGTTGCTTCACCAATTAAAACATCGTAAATCGTTTTCTTTAGTTCAGCCTTCTTGATTCCGAAGGATAAGGCAATGTGACCTTGGGCATCCATGTCAATAATTGCTGTCTTATATCCTAGACTAACTAAGCCTACAGCCATGTTTGTGACGGTTGCCGTCTTGCCAACCCCACCTTTCTGTGAGGCAACAGATATGATTCGTGTAGCTTTTGTAATATTGTTAGTTTTAGAATGTTTAGCCATATTACAAACAACCCCTTCCTAAATATGTATGCTTTATTTTACCATAATATACCAAAAGCGTAAATACTTAGGTTGACAAAACGCTAATATAATATGCAGCGTTTCTGCCTAGAGAATCGACTATTTAATATACTAGAGATACAAGGGGAGAAACAAGGAGACGGATTCTTGGTTAGTCTTACTGAGATTCTTTTTGTAAGGTGTTTATTCTGGTAAGCACTGGTGGATGGCTATAACTAAACCAGACTATGAAGCGGGGGGGAGACAAATCCGATAGACTTTTGCTGGCTAGGTTTTTCTGCAACAGGATTTCCCCAGTCAGGTCTCCTGTGAGTTCGAGAGAAAAACGATCCGCACGTAGCTCCATTCCTCTGGATATGGCATTCTGAAGAGGATTGCTGACAAAGAAAAGCAGGATAAGTGCCAGTTGCAAGGCTGCCCAAAGCTGGGGCGGCTTTTTTCTGTTTTTTGGGAACCAAGGTTTTAAGAGGAAATTTAATAGACCAAAAACAATGAAACAGCCTAGCACCCCGTAGAAAAGGCCATAGCTGATATCCTTATTTCGCCAATGTCCCATCTCATGAGCAATCACGGCCTTGACCTCTGGTAAGGAATAATTGCGTAAGAGAGTGTCGTAAATGACAATTCGTTTAGTAGTACCCACTCCAGAAAAATAGGCGTTGGCTACTGTAGTCTGTCTGCTGGCGTCCATCACGAGAACAGCACCAATGTTTAGTCCAGCTCCTTGAGCAAGCTCATCAACCATGGTAACGACAGCGGGATCGTTCAAGGGTTCAAACTGGTTAAAAAGAGGGGAGATGACGATGGGCCAAAAAAGCTGCGCAATAACGAGCCAGATACTAAAGAGAGTAGCACCGACCAACCACCAATAGCGCGATAACCGGTTGACTAACCAGAAAAAAATCAGTCCTCCGACTAGAGAAGTGGAGAGATCGATTCCGGCACTTTTCAAATAATCAATCCACCAAGCTGCTATGCTTTGAGTACTAAAACCCCAGATTTTTTGCCAGTAATATCCGGTGTAATAAGAAAAAGGCAGGGAGAGAGCTTTAAATAGAAGCCACATGCTCAGGATGGATAAAGTAGAGGCAGACCAATAATTCCTACTAATCTTTTGAAGGCGCTGAAAGAAAGACTGTCCCATAGAACTAAAGAGCAACCAAAATAAAAGGACGGTTTGGAGAAAGAACTTTATTATATAGAGAATGCGGGGAGTTGAATTGAATATTCTAGCTTTATCAGCCATAGCCAGGGAAAAATACTTAGTCACCGATGGATCGATAGGTCCGGGAAAGAGGGCGGACAAAAAATATAAAAGAGCGAAAAGCGCGGCCAATCCTGAAAGGAGAAGCCAGGCGATTTTAGTACGGTGTAAGCTATAATTTAGATCATTCATTTTTTGAATTCTCCACCTTTATTATTAAATCTTCCTTTCATTATTATAGACCCAATCTGGAGTGCAATGCAGGGTTATTTTATGTTTTACTTGCCCAGGAGGGTCAGTGAAGAAGACTAATCAGCCTGGTCTAGATCTTATTGACACAAAACGCGAGAAGCACGTTGATTGTCCAGTTCAACGTGCTTCTCGCATCTATGACAGTCCTTCCGCAAAAGAGGGAAGAATACTATAAGGTTAGTTCAAATTATGAAGTACACAAACTTATTCTTCTAAAAACTCCATAAAGGGTTTTTCCATACTTACAAGTGCATTGACCATGAGTTCTACTAAACCACCATACTGAACATTGAATTTGGTCGTTGCCTCGTAAAACTCCAAAATGTCTCGAATAGCCCCTTTACAATTAGAACAAGGTGCGCAGACATATTTAGGTAGAGTAGTATTTTCCATACTATCTTGAAAGGCTCCCAGGATCTGATTAAACTTCATACGGGAACTTACTTTATTTCTCCAGTCAGAGAAATTCATGGAATTAGTAATGGCGAACCCGCCACCGCCGCCACAGCAGTAATTGTCGACTCCATGGGGAGTCATTTCCCTAAACTGAGGACAAATAGCTTTTAAGACCTTTCGTTGAGGTTCCACAATGCCCATTCCTCGAACATAATTACAAGGATCGTGAAGGGTTACAGGAAAATCGTTCTTACGGGGATCTAACCTTAATCGCCTTCGTTTGATCATATCCCAAAGAAGAGGGAGACAACTCTCAACCGGGACTTTAGCATCTCCATACACCATGCGATCTCCTATAAGTGCCGAAGCCTTATGGGCATGCCCACACTCCGCGATAACTATGCGGTTGACTCCTAATTCTTTGGCTACTTTCATCTGCAGTGTGGCTAGGGATTTTGCCTGGAAATCATCATACCAGATGCCGTAGTTTACATTGTCATATCCCGCGATTTCACTACTGAGGGTCCAACTTAAACCAGCTTCTTCGAAGAGGATAGCAAAGGCAATTGGGTTTTCCGGCCAAGCCATATACTCGCCCGCATTATGTAACAGCAGGATATCTGCACCTTTTTTGTCCATCGGAAATTTGATCTTTAAACCATACTTCTCTTCGATATCCTCTTCTAAAAACTCTATCGTATCTAAGAAAGCAGGTTTGCTGACTCCCGTAGATGAGCCAGTTTTTAGCTGAAGTACCGTACCTTTGGTATGCAGGGGAAGAGGAGCAATGCCCATCTCTTGGCTGAAAATCTTACGAATCTCTTTCGTGAGAATGGCATTATCTAAGCCCAGCGGGCAAGTCTGAGCACAACGACGGCAAAGATTACAGCGATACGCCAATTCTCCGAGTCGAGCAATTGTTTCCCAGTTCACATCGATATCTGCTCCAACAAAACGGCCTAACAGCTTTCCACTGGTGGTGAAGTACTTCTTAACAATTTTTCGGAGAACTTCAGAACGGAAAATTGGACGGTATAACTCGTTATTGCCAGACGCTTCGTAGATATGACAGGCAGCAGAACATGTGTCACACTTTGCGCAATATTCAAAGGACAATAAGAAGGGTTGGAGTGCACCATTGTTGGCGTCAGAAAAACTTTTTTCTAAGCCATTCAGGAATTTCCGTACAAATTCATCTTCTTCCACTTTAGTTTTTGGGCGAATTAATGTATCGATACCCACGTAGCCATCTAAAGAAGTACAGAATTTTTCTTTCCAGGCAGGCTTAGGATCCGTTAGTGGAGGTTCCATATCCGATCTATCATAGGGCGGAAATAAAGGCATTAGATCTTCAGGTTGGAGTTTGATTAGTTGCTCATCCGATCGTCCCATATCCTTGGGACGAAAATCCTTTTGATTTATCATACTCAGCTCTCCTCTTTCCGCAAAGTTAACTGCCGAAACTCTGTTAATTATTCTTTGTGTGTGTCGGTAGCACATTATGAAGAAAACAAGATGGTTATTGACATATGCCCCATTCAATCTTATTATACATTGTATCGAACATATGTCAATAATTAATTTACAGAATATTACTGTCAGATAACTGTTCAAGTCTGTTTCGGCCAGAAATCCCTCAAAGATAATTAGTGACAAGCGAATTGTTCCTAGAGAGGGTATAATATAATCATAAATGATAGCGCAGATATAGTTATTGACATATGTTTAAAATGAAGTATACTAAACAATTAAGAGCATATGTCAATAAGCGAGGAGATTTGCCGCTAATTGAGGTGAAAGAATTATGCCAAGACCACGAAAATGGAGAAAAGTGTGTTGCTTGCCGGAAAGCAACCGATTTGGGCCACTTAACGCTCTGATTAATCAAGAACACTTTGTAATTATGACCATTGATGAGTATGAGACGATACGGCTTATTGATTTAGAAGGATTTACGCAGGAAGAGTCCGCCGACCAAATGAAAATTGCCCGCACAACCGTTCAACGTATTTACAATGACGCGAGAAAAAAACTTGCGGAATCCTTAGTCCATGGAAAAGTTCTTAGGATAGAGGGTGGAGATTACAAGCTTTGTGACGGCCTTGAAAAAACATGCGGTTGTGGAGGTTGTCCTAGACATAGATGCAATGGAGGTTCTATGGAAGGTGATGATGGAGGTGAGTAAGTATGTATTCTGAGAAAGTAATTGAACACTTAAGTGCATTGCTCTAACCTTGGCGTAAGTGCTTTACATAATGCTATTAATAATTATTATGAAACTATTAAGACAAGTGTTAAGGAGGATTCCCAATGAAAGTTGCGATTCCAGTCGATGATAAGTCTTTGGAAACGAATGTATGCCAATCCTTTGGACGTACGCCCTTTTACCTTATTTATGATACGGAATCAAAGGAAAGTGTTTTTTTAGATAATAGTGCAGTTGCCAGCCAGGGTGGTGCTGGGATTAAGGCTGCGCAGATAATTGTAGATAACAAGGTGAGTGCTTTACTTACTCCTCGATGTGGAGAGAATGCAGCAGAAGTTTTAAGGGCAGCCAATATCAAATTATTCAAGACCGTCAATGCTTCTCTTAAGGATAATATTGATGCCTTAATAGAAGGGAAGCTTTCCTTGCTGGAAGATATTCATCCTGGGTTTCATGGGCATGGAGGTTGATAATAGTATGAAGATAGCTGTGCTAAGCGGCAAGGGCGGCACAGGCAAAACACTAGTATCAGTAAATCTGGCATCGGCGGCAAAGAAATCTATTTATTTGGACTGTGATGTTGAAGAGCCAAACGGGCATCTTTTTTTTAAACCCCAGGATATTGAAACTGAAAAAGTCTCAATTAAGATTCCTGTAGTCGATGAAACCCTTTGTAATGGCTGCCGTAAGTGTATTGACTTTTGTAAATTCAATGCCTTAGCCTATATTATTAACAAGTTGATTGTTTTTGACGAGGTTTGTCATTCCTGTGGAGGCTGCGTACTGTTTTGCCCCGAGAAAGCCTTATCCGAGAAAGAAAAAGTCATCGGAGAGGTTCAAATTGGTGTTTCTGAAAATGTTGTCGTAATTACAGGGGTATTAAATACTGGAGAAAGGTCCGGTGTTCCCATTATCAAGAAGCTTTTACAGGGCATCCCGGTAGGGATAGAATTTGCCTTTATAGATTGTCCTCCCGGAAGTGCCTGTATTGTCATGGAAAGCATCAAAGATGCCGATTATTGCATTTTAGTAGCGGAGCCCACTTTGTTTGGTGTTCATAATCTTAACATGGTCTATGAACTGATTAAGTTGTTTGACAAACCGCATGGCGTAGTCCTTAACAAATGTCTTGAGGGAGAAAATCCTGCCGAAGAATTTTGCCTCAAAAAGAATATTAACATTTTGGGCAGGATTCCTTTTGAAAGCAAGCTCGGAATGCTGAATTCGAATGCTCAGATATTAGTCAGAGAGAACCAGAAGTATCGGGAAATCTTCTCTTCCATGCTTCAAACTGTGGCTAAGGAGGTAGCAATGTGAAACAGTTACTAATCCTTAGTGGCAAGGGCGGTACGGGGAAAACAACGATTGCCAGTGCTTTTATTAAGTTATCAAATGCCAATGTATATGCAGATTGTGATGTGGATGCACCTAATTTGCATTTGGTTATGAATCAGGCTTCGGAAGCCAAACGATCAGACTATTATGGGTTGCCCAAGGCGGAAATTGATCTCCAGTTGTGTGTGCAATGTGACCTGTGCAGACAAAACTGTCGTTTCGATGCCATTGAGGCAGACCTTGATTATAAGGTTGATTACTATGCCTGTGAAGGTTGTGGGACTTGTGAAGCTGTTTGTCCGGTAGGAGCCGTATCCTTTAAACCTGCCAGAGCAGGGGAATTAATGCTGTATCTGAAGGATTCCGTGTTTTCCACTGCCGAACTTAAAATGGGGAGCGGCAGCTCGGGGATGCTGGTCACTGAGGTGAAAAAGCAGATGAAGTCAGCGGCTAAGGATGCGGGGCTAGCAATCATTGATGGATCTCCCGGCATAGGATGTCCGGTCATTGCCGCTCTTACAGGTGTTGATATGGTCTTGATAGTTGCAGAGCCTACTATCTCAGGCATTAGTGATATGAGAAGAATCGTTCAGACTGCTCAAAAATTCCATACGAGAATTGCAGTTTGCATCAATAAATACGACACTAATATTGAAAAAACAAAAAAAATTGAGTCCTTTTGTGAAGAACTCTACTTACCTTGTGCAGGAAGAATACCCTATGACGCAGATGCTGTGCAAGCAATCAATCAAGGTCAGAGTATTGTTGAGATGGATTGCGCAGCAGGGCGTGCTGCTAAAGTTGTTTTTGATGAGACGATTAAACTCTTATTCAATGATAGTTTAGGGTTGTAAGGGTGAATCAATTGAACAAAAAAATCGCCAAAATTTTAACAGCTGTAACAGATAGGCTTTAACACCTTCTACGTATTTTAGTGGTGGGTGTTTTTGCATTAAAAGACCTTATATTTTAACGTTATAAGGTCTCTTAGGTAGGGCTTGCTAATTTATCGAAAAGTCAAGACTTTGCAAGGGTTTACGGGTAGTTTCTTAATAAATATGTGCATGAAAAAACAGCCTTTGGCGTCAAAAACCGTGTACATGGAGTTAAAATCAAATGTTGCACCGGTGCACCATTTGGCCTCTCTTCCCCGACGGGGGGAGTATAAAATAACCTATGAATATTATTCCGCTGCACCCTATAGAGTGAAAAAGGTCCTGGAAACTCATGGTAACGGCATCGCGGCTAAGATTAATAGGGATCAAACAACAGACTTGTAAAATCATGCTTACCAATGCCATGGAGGTCGGCAAGCGCCTGAAGGAGGCCAAGGCCTTGCTCCCCCATGGAGGTCAAATTCGTCAGCGCTGACGAATTTGACCTACTACCTGGCCCTTCTCCTTCTGGGGATTCCGGAAGATGAGCGGGAGAAATTTATCCTGCAGCATGTATAGATGAAGAGCCAACGGAGAAAATCTGTTGACTCCTTTTTCCATTGGAGAGATTAGTATATTTCGGAATAGCGCGATTACCGATTATAAGAGGTCACCACTTTCTCGTAGTGATCCTGGTGATCCAGTAAAAAAGCCTCCATAGCTGGTAATTATAAAATTATGTCCATGTTAAAAAAGACTTGCCCCGACCTCTTGATCCCATAGACAATCGGAAGTAAACTAAAGATACTGGCAAAGTTTCCTCCGAGACCTTATCCGTGCCAACCTAAAAGTGATACTCACCCTATCAAAGAAATTAAGGAGAACTATCATGCGTGAGCGAATTATCCAGACCGCTACTGAGTTGATTAAACAATACGGGTTAAGAGGCTTTACTCTTGATGACATCACCGGCGAATTGAGCATGAGTAAAAAAACCCTCTATAAATACTTTGCCTCCAAAAACGACCTGATTTCCGAAATTGTACAAAGAGCTGCTGAAATTGAAAAACAACGGGTGCTGCAAGAAATCGAGGGCTGTACGACCTGGCTTGAAAAGCTCAATGCTATCCTTTCCGTATACTCCTATCCAGCCATTCCCTTCCGCGTCCTCAATGAACTGCAGCGTTATTTTCCCGCCGAACAGGAGACTATCGAAGAAATTCGCCGTTTCCGCCAAGAGATGGCTATGACTGTCTTAGAGGAGGGCATCGCCAAAGGTGAGATCCGGGATGATATTGATCCGGCCATCATGTTGCTGACGTTTACTAAGACGGTTCTGTCACCCATGGAAGACCAATTTTTAAATGCTAATGACATTACTATTAACCAACTTCTAGAACAAATGAAAAAGCTCTTGTTTTACGGCATCTTAAATCGTTGAGGAGGAATTTCTAAACTATGTTAAAAACCAAACAGCTGACTACTGTCTTCATAACCTTTCTTCTGCTTCCCGTCTTCTTAATCGGCTGTAGTTCTCAGCCGACTGACACCACCCCGGTGGAGATTACCCGACCGGTAACGGTTTCAGCGCTGACCGAACAGTCCCAGTCGGTTAGGTTGGAGTACTTAGGCGTCATCGGCTCCGGTGAATTAAAGAAGTACAGTTTTAAAGTCCCCGGGAAATTGGCACAACTGAAGGTAAGCAAAGGAGAGGCTATTCATCAGGGTGAACTGCTCGCCAGCCTGGATCAGACGGATCATTACCTAGCCCTGCGCAATTCTCAACTTAACCTTTCTCAGGCTGAGCAAGTGTATCTGGATGCCCAGTCCCAATATACCAATTATCAGGAACTCTTAAAGGCCGGAGCCATGGCCCAAATTGATCTGGATAAAGCCAAACTGGATAGGGATGTTAAAGAATCTGCTTACCAGAAGGCTCAAGTCGATGTGGAAGCCAAACAAAATAGTCTCAACGATACGAAGCTTTATGCAGATATGGAGGGCTATGTGACGGATATCCTCTATAAGGAAGGGGAAAATTTAGCCGCTGGCTATCCTGTTATCGTCGTCCGCAGCCAAAAGCAAGTGATCAATGTCGGTCTTAACCAGACCGATGTCACGAAGATTAAGCTGGGGACGCAAGTTGAAGTCAAAGTCGGCAGCTTTAGCGGAACGGGAGAAGTAACCCGCATCGATCAAGTGCCGGATACCGAGACTCGTACCTATAACACCGAGATTAAATTAACCAAAGAAATCCCGGCCCAGGCCTATTTTATTGGTGCCACAGCGGATGTTTCACTGGCTAATGGTACCGAGCAAGGCATTTGGATTCCTATCTCTGCAGTGATGAATGACGGCGAGGATTATGTTTTTATTGTCCAAGCTGACCGGGCTGTGAAAAAGAATATTAGCTTAAAAAACAGTCAGGGCTTTAATGTGCGAGTTGAAGGACTTAATTCGGGAGATAACCTAGTCACCTCCGGCATGAAGGAACTGAGTGAGGGCATGAAAGTTACGATTCCTCAGACGGCAGGAGGGCAATGATGGAAAAGGAAAAAGAAAAAGAAAAGGGTCTGATTTATCAAGTCATTCATAATCGCCGATTTACCCTTTTCTTCACGTTAGTGATCCTGTTGCTCGGACTTTACAGTTATTATGTCATACCCAAACAAGAAAGCCCCAATGTAAATGCCCCTTTTGCGATTATTAAGACAGTCTATCCGGGAGCTGAACCCGCCGATGTGGAAAAGCTCGTCACTAAAGTCATCGAAGATAAAACCATCGAAGTTCCAGGTTACAAGACTTCCTCCTCCTTTTCCCGCAATAGCGTTTCCATCGTCGTCTTGGAATTGCAAAATGATGCGGATGTGGATAAAGCCTGGATCGATCTGCGCCGCTTTATGGACGAGCTCCAAAGCAGTCTGCCGTCGGAATGCCAAAAGATTGAGGTTGATACGGATTTAGCGGGTACTCCCGGCATGATTCTCAGCTTTTCCGGTGAGCAGTATTCTTATGAACAGCTTTCCGACTTCGCTGATCAATATAAAAATGAGTTAAGCAAAGTCAACGGCCTAGCCCGTTTTGAAGTGGATGGGGTACAAAAAAAAGAAGCCCAGGTAGAAGTCAATACTGCCCGACTAAACCAATTTGTCTTATCCTTGGATGACATTGTCAATGCTTTGAAGATCCAAAATGTCAATATTCCCGCCGGTTCCCTGAGTAATGGAACGACCAAGATTAATGTCAGCATCCCGGGCAGTTTTAACTCCCTTCAGGACATTGAAAATTCCGTCGTGTCAGTCTCCCAAACTACCGGAGCAATCGTGCATTTAAAGGATATTGCCACTGTGTCCTGGCAGTTGTCAGATTCCACGACCCGGATCAGAGAAAACGGCCAGAAGGCCATTTTGTTAAGTGCCTTTTTTTCTGACAATAAGAATATCGTTCTCATAGGCCACGACTTGCAGACTAAGCTTAATCAGCTCCAACAGCAAATGCCTCCCGGCTTAACCGTCGATGAGGTCATCTACCAACCAGCTAATGTCAATGAAAGTGTGACTAACTTCTTTAGAAACCTCCTCGAAGGAATAGCCCTGGTCCTAGTGGTGGTTTTCCTTGGTATGGGACTAAAGAATGCCATTGTCGCTTCTGCAGCCGTCCCTATCTCCATCCTGATCGCTTTCTGCGCCATGTACCTCCTTCAGATCAGAGTGCATGAGATCTCTATCGCGGCCTTGATCATTGCTTTAGGGATGTTGATCGATGATGCTATCGTGATTATTGATTCGATCCAGGTGCTGATCGACGAAGGGATGGAGAAAATGTCCGCCTGTGTACTCGGTACCAAGCGGGCTGTCCTACCCGTATTCACGGCGACATTAACCACTGCGGCTGCTTTTACCCCTATGCTCTTCGTACCCGGTCCGGCGGGAGAGTTCCTGCGTGCCTTGCCTCAGGTCGTGATTTTGGCTGTCGCTGCCTCGTTTATAGTTGCTATCTTTGTTACCCCGGTCCTGGCTTATATCTTTTTTGATCAACTCAAACCGGGAAAAGTTCATCAGCGATCCCCTGTGAAAAGCTTCTACCAAGGCTTCCTAAGGATCGGCATGAAGTATAAGAAACTGACCCTTCTTTTA